>CASBRC010000144.1 GCA_949128015.1 Synechococcales cyanobacterium PMM_0003 | reverse complement strand
CCCGCAATCACTGTTTCAACATCAAGATAGCCTAACTTTAAGGCTATATTCACTTCATCAAGTAGGACTAGTTTGTAGTCAGGATTCTTGATATAGCTAAGTCCTAACTCCCAAGCCTCTTTAGCTTTAGCAATATCGCGATCGCGATCTTGAGTTTCCCATGTAAAGCCCTCACCCAGAGCCTGAAAAACCAGTTGATCTTGCCACATCTCAAAGGCTTTCTTCTCCGCAGGTTCCCACGCACCTTTGATGAATTGCACGATCGCCACTTTGTAACCATGTCCTAGCGATCGCAATACCATCCCCAACGCCGCCGTAGTTTTGCCCTTGCCATCACCAGTATTAATAATGATCAGCCCTTTTTCGAGATTTCGCTCTGCGACTCGCTGATGCTGCACTTCTTGGCGGCGTTGCATTTTGGCGCGATGTTGTTCGGTGGTAAGTTCAGTCATATCAGTTAATAAGTAATTTGTCGCAATCATCAGGAATGCGCTTCGCAGCTATCTAAAGATTACGGTATATTTAGCCTTGATGCTACAAAGGCTGTTTATGTTTAAGAAAATCTTCTCCTTTGGTTTACTTGTCTTTATACCGATATCGGTGACTGGTCACTTACTAGAGTGGGATTCTACGCTAGTATTTGTGACTTCTGCGATCGCAATTTTGCCCCTAGCAGGTTGGTTAAGTACCGCGACCGAAGAAATATCGGTAGTTTTGGGCCCATCATGGGGCGGTTTGTTAAATGCGACCTTTGGTAACGCGACTGAGCTAATTATTGCGATCGTAGCTCTGAATGCAGGATTTACTGGTGTCGTGAAGGCAAGCATCACAGGCTCAATTATTGGCAACCTACTACTGGTCATGGGCTTGTCAATGTTTTTAGGTGGATTGCGTTATAAGGAGCAAGAATTTCAGCCAACAATGGCAAGATTAAATGCTTCGGTGATGAATTTAGCAGTGGTGGCGATCTTATTGCCGACGGCTGCAAATTTTACATCTACGGGAATTAGTGAAGAAGTTATCCAAAAACTATCGATCGCAGTTGCGATCGTGCTGATTATTGTTTACTGTCTGACGCTCCTATTTTCGATGAAAACCCACGCCTATCTCTATGATGTGGGCAAATCTGAAGCCGATGATGCTGAAGCAGAAGGACATCCTCAAAAAGTCAATCTTGGTTTATGGATTTCAGTTTTATTTGGAGTAACTCTATTAGTGGCTCTAGAGTCTGAGCTTTTAGTCGGCACTTTAGAAGAGGCAACTGCCCAACTAGGTTTAACAGAACTCTTTACTGGGGTAATTCTATTGCCGATTATTGGTAATGCGGCGGAGCATACAACCGCAGTTACCGTAGCCATGAAGAATAAAATGGAGCTATCAGTGTCAGTTGCTGTGGGTTCAAGTATGCAAATTGCTCTATTTGTTGCGCCTTTGCTAGTTATCGTCGGTTGGTTTATGGGTAAACCAATGGATTTAAATTTCAACCCTTTTGAACTAGTTGCGGTCGCGGTTGCTGTTCTGGTTGCCAACTCGATTAGTTCTGACGGGCGATCAAATTGGCTAGAAGGCACTCTATTAATGGCGACTTACGCAATTTTAGGCTTTGCATTCTATTTTCAACCTGTTTAATCAAAAGCGGCGCAATGCGCCGCTTTTGCTAATCGCTATACAATCTCCGAAATCTTGGATCGATTTTCGCACTTTTTTCTCGGTTACATTTCGCACAAAGAGTTTGGAGATTACTCAAGTCATTAGCTCCACCTTGAGCGAGGGGAATAATATGATCGACTTGCAAGCTTTTAGCAGTAAGGTCAATTTTGTGACAGCTTTGACATTGATAGTTGTTGCGCTCAAGAACAAATTTTCTAGCTTCAAGGGGGATTGGAATACGAGTTGTTTTATCTGTCATTACTTCATAATTTCTTTTTTCTTGTCAGATAGATCTTGAGAATCAGTATTGTAATAATACCGACATATTACGAATTTCATCTAGAGGTGAAACTGGCTCATTTGAGAGTATAGCTTTTTCAGTTGCAGGATTATCTGCCACAGCATCAATAGTGAATTTAACACCAATAATTACTGTTTCCCAATTTGTATCTCCCAATCTTAGAAGTCCACATTCCTTGCCAGATACAAGTAAATTAGAACCTCCAAAATCAACAATTGATTTCTCTAATTCTCTTGCAACAGCACGACCAAAGCTAGATAATATGGATTTAAAAACATTTTTGATTGGTTGCATCATGCAAAAGCAATCTTCTCTTAATGAAATAACATCGAAATCATTAAAAGACAAATTGGGATAATAGCAACCAGCTTCAATATCTTCTTTTAAATCAGATTGGTTATTGTAAAAGAAAGGACTCAAGTATATTCTAAACCTACCTGTTTCCCAATTTGAGCTACCAAGATTCAAATATTCAAAACCACAGTAGGTATCTGAATAGAGTTCTCCTATAGAACCGTCATTATAGCAAAGACCAAGTTTATGTGCTTGCTGTTGCTTTAGATGAGCTGCAAGATCCCCGTAGGTTGACTTAAATACGTCACCAAATACACTTCTGATTTTTCCTAATTTGTAGACTATATCTCCAAAAGCAATAACATCATTGTCTTGAAGAGAATTGTCAAATAAAGATATTCTTTTTTCTTGCATTTAAGTTATACCCCACCCTTGTGATTAATGAATATTATTTTACATCCTTAAGTTGATATTCTGCAAACATAAGACATAAAAATAGCCATATAGTTGTCTCTCAAATTAGTCTAGATAACCAGTTATTAAAAAGTCTGTCCCGATTTGTTGAAATTGCGGTCGCACTAGACTAAAAGCATCAGTCATCAAGGTTAATCCCAGATCATCAATAGGACTAGGCGCTGTAAACCCACCAATTAACTTAGGCGCAATAAAAGCATAAATCTTTTGTACCATCTTAGCTTTAATCGCTGCTGCACCTAAACGTCCTCCACATTCCCATAGAACCGTATTACATCCACGCTTCCCTAATTCTTGCATCACGAACTCAGGTGATATGTCATCAAGTTCTAGAATTTCCACTTTGCGATCGCGAAGCTTTTGCTTAAGTTGCGGATTGCGATCGGGCAGCGTGATTAAGAGAGTTTTTTCGACATCTGTAATCTGCCATAAGTTCGCCTCATTGGGAAGATCGCAACTTTCAGAAACCACAACCCGCAAAGGACTATGACTACTTAATCCATGGGTGTTTAGATGTGGATTATCTAACCTAACAGTATTTCCACCTGTAATAATCGCATCACAGCCAATGCGTAAATCATGCACCACTCGCCGCGCCTCAGTTCCTGTAATCCAATAGCTATGCCCTGAAGTTGTCGCAATCTTGCCATCAAGGGTCATCGCATATTTAAAAATACCAAAGGGCAAATTCGTTTTCATGCGATGGAAGAATGCTTCATTTAGATCTAAACATTGCTGCTCTAAAACCCCTGTGGTAACTTTTACACCTGCCGCAAGCAAGCGATCGCGACCAGTGCCAGATACTTGTGGATTAGAATCGATCGCCCCAATAACTACTTCACCAATTCCTGCTTGAATAATTGCTTCTGAACATGGCGGCGTGCGTCCGTGATGATTGCAAGGTTCTAGATTGACATATAGTGTGGCATCTCGCAGATCTTCGCCAGTTTGCTGAGCCGCTCTAATTGCAAATATTTCTGCATGAGGTTCACCTGCCTTTGGATGAAATCCTTCACCTATGACTTGTCCATTTTTTACGATTACACTCCCCACCATCGGATTTGGCGCAGTTTGCCCTCTCGCCTTCAGCGCTAGATCAATACAGCGTTGCATCCAGCGATCATGAAGGTCAGATGAGACTTGTTTGTCTATGTTGTCTAACATTTGAGAATTGTCTAAAATTAAAGCTGTTGTATCATAGGTGTTTCGACAGCCATTCCATTTTACTTGACCAATGCTCTGACCTGTACTTTACGATCTAATTCCCCATGACTACGGCTGCTCCAAATCTTGTCTTTCAGTCAATGCGTCGCCGTCTGGCGCTTTGGTACGCGATCGTTACGGCGATTTTATTAATTGTGTTTGCGACAGGTTTCTATTTATATGTACAGACAACTTTGATCGATCGCATTGATGACACGATCGATCATGTTGCTGAAGTGATCGAGCGATCGCTAATTCGTTCTAATTTGATTGAGTTGGAATCAAATTTTAGTGACAATTTTTCGGTAAATACTCAAGCAATCGATGCCGATCATATTGATATTGACTGGTTTAGCCCTAGCGGTGAGATCCTCTGGACAACTAATCAAAATGCGGAGTTATTACAACTACGCGAGAAGGAAATCTTGCAACCTATTTATCGCACAGTGCATCTATCTGAGGCGGAGCCGTTGCGACAGATGACTGAGCCGATTGTGATTAATGGAAAATTGATAGGATATCTGCGGATTAGTCATCCTTGGTTTGAAGTTACCAAACCAGTCAAGCAGTTATTTCTCGATCTGGCGATCGGCACAATATTTATGGTAGACGTGGTTCTACTGTGTGGTTGGTGGCTAGCAGGAATTGCAATGGAACCTGTGCGCGAATCCTATCAACGCTTAAAACAGTTTACCGCCGACGCTTCCCATGAGCTTCGCAATCCGATCGCAGTAATTCAAACCAATGTCCAAGTCGCTCTCACTGACCCCAATCCTGATCCAGAATTTCAGCGATCGCAACTTGAATCTATCGAAAAAATCACTAGACGTTTAGGAAGATTGATCGAGGATTTACTTTTTTTAGCAAGGCATGATGGTGGAATTACGAATCATCGCCGAGAGGCTTGTAACTTGTCGCAGATTTTGATGGAAGTAGGTGAAGAACAACAGACAATCGCGCAGCAAAAACAAATTACACTGGAATTGCCTAACTTAGAATCTAAACTAATCGTGTCAGGCGATTGCGATTGCTTAGGGCGTTTATTTACAAATATTGTCAGTAATGCGATCGCCTATACTCCCTCAGGTGGGAAAGTCCAAATCACTGCCCAATCAATCACTTCTCAAAATCAAATCCAAGTCCAAATCAAAGATACAGGTATCGGTATTCCTGAAATGGAATTATCACAAATTTTTGAGCGTTTTTATCGCTATCAACCTCCAAAAAACAATAAATCTAGTTCCAAATCAGCCAATCATCATACTAGCGGCTCGGGATTAGGTTTAGCGATCGCAAAAGCGATCGCTGAAAGCCATCAAGGAAAAATTAATGTCGAAAGTAAAGTCGGTCAGGGAACTACTTTTACGGTTAACTTATCCAATTAAAAAACCTAAAAAGCTGTGGCGCACGCGGAGCGTGCGCCACAGCTTTTTTATTTAGATCGCCTCGAAACTATAAACATTGCGATCGCACCGATCGCAAAACCACTAATGTGAGCTAAATACGCAATCCCCGGTAAATTTGGATTCGCCATCGCTGCATAAACAGTTTGACCAGCAATCCACAAACCTAAAAACACTGCCGCAGGAATGGGAATCGCAGTTATAAAAATCCCCAGAAATACTAAACTCAAAATTCTGGCGCGAGGAAACCTAATCAAATATGCACCCATTACACCTGATATCGCTCCACTTGCTCCCACCATCGGAACCATCGACATCGGAGCAGTCAGAGATTGCACAACTCCCGCTACAGCTCCACAAATCAAATAGAAAAACAAAAATTTCCAATGTCCAAGTTGATCTTCAATGTTATTTCCAAATAGATAGAGAAACCACATATTCCCAACCAAATGGAAGATATTGGCATGGAGAAACTGTGATGATAATAATGCGATCGCATGTTTTGAGGGATTAGCAATTAGCTCCTTCGGAAATAGCGCCCAATTTCCTAGCCATTCCCCCAATTGAAAATTTGGCAAACTAGTTTGATATCCAAAAATTAGCACATTTACCAAAATTAGCGCATAGACAACTATAGAAGTGTCTTGGGTCGGATTATCATCATGTAAAGGAAACATTACTAACCATGAGCGACAGCTTTATAGATTTTAGCAATATCACCATTCTAACTACGAAAATATCTTTGAGCTTTGCTGAAACAAATCAAGGAAACAAATTAAAAATTTATGCGTCTATGTTGTTTAGAGTGGGGGAAAACTTAATAATTTCGATAACTATGGAGATTAATCATGCATCAAAAAATTGCCTTGCTACTATGTACTCTAGCCTTGGGGAGCAGCACTTTACTACCCAGTACAGTAGAAGCGAAAAAGCCTAATAAGGTCAAGCCTGAAACTACGACTACCACTACCACGTCTACAACTTCTACATCCATTCAGTCGCTCACTCTCACCTCAGTTCAGCGTACTCAGATTCTAGAAATTATTCGTGGTACAAGTACATCTAGTTATCTAATCAATGACGGTTTACGTCAGCAAATCTTTGCTCAAGTCAGTTCCTTACCTCCAGGTATTCAGAAAAAATTATTGCGCGGTAAAGGTTTACCACCTGGAATCGCGAAAAAAGTTTTACTTCCTGTAACTATTGTCAGATACGTTAATTTACCTGTTAACACCAATATTATTGTTGTTGGTTCAAATGTAGTTGTGGTTGATCCAATTAAAAATATTATCCTCGATATTATCTCGAATATTCTCTAATAAGTAGATGGACGTAATAAATAACCCAAACCCTAAAAGCTGTGGCGCACGCGCAGCGTGCGACACAGCTTTTGGTTTGGGTTATTTATTACGTCCACCT
>CASBRC010000143.1 GCA_949128015.1 Synechococcales cyanobacterium PMM_0003 | reverse complement strand
CAAATTACCGACTTTACTCCCGCCATCACCTGAGTAATATCTTGCCGCTTGGGATTTGTCATCCAAGCCATATCTGCTTGATATCCCAGTGCCAGCCATTCCTGCAAGCGTTCCGCCTCTATACCCGACTCCGCCTTGGCAATACCCACTTTACTAAAACCAAGTGCGATCGCCTTTTGTTGGATCGCTAGTTTAATTTCTTCTTTTGATAATTTTTCCATAATCTAGCGATTGCCAATTGTAATCAAAACCCATAAGAGAGAGACGGCGCTTTGCGCCGCCTCTCTCTTATGGGTTTTATGCGACAGCTATAAAAACACGATAGTCAGGCTTATCGCAATCAATTAGCCACCACCTAACCAACCAAAAAATCCGCCTTTCTTATCATTCTTATCTTTAGGATCTGGTTTTGCTCCATTAGCACCGCCATTTGCCCCACCAACTTGATCAATATACTGCTTGGCTATAGGCTCATCAGGGTTTAGCTTCAACGCTTGTTTAAAACTCACCTTTGCCATGCCTGATAATTTTTGATTCATATAGACAAGCCCCAACAAAGCATGACATTTACTACTGTTGCAATCAATTTGGATCGCACTACGCAATTCTTTTAAAGCTGAAGCCCATAATTTTTGATTGATATAATTTTCGGCTTGTTGAATATACTGATTAAGCGAACCATCTGCGGCTTTATTGGTATTGCTAGCTCTATTAGTATTTTGTGCAGAAGTATTAGCCGCAGGGTTAGACGTGTTACTCGCATTACGCGGCGGTGCTTGAGACTCACCCCGCATTTGGTAACTATTTCCTGCGCTGCTAGGGTAAGCTGAATTTGCTTTGACACCTGTATTAGATTGAATGATAGTGTCATCACTGGCAGGCTTTACAGGAGCCGTATAGTTACCTCCAATCGGTGGCGTACTTGGTACATGTTTGTAACCCTCTTGTAGCAGGATATGTACTAAATTTAGTTCACTTAGTAAGCCAATGTTTTCTAGCGCTCGGTCTAGATTTTGATACTGAACTTTGGCGATTTCATGAATCGTTTGTTCGTAATTAATATTCTGTGAAGAAATTAAATATTTTTTGGCAATATCTGACTGCGGTGCAAATTTCTGATTGCGCTTCATTAAGCGTTTGCCTAACAGCTTCAGAATTGCAGAATATTCTGTCCGCTCTCGCTCTTGAGACAGAACATTGTAGGCGGGATTAACTAACTTGGATAGATATTGAGTCGCAACTTCTTTCTCAGCATGCGATCGCCCATGAATATCAGGATGCAAGCATTTGGCAATTAAAAGATACCTTCTACGCACGAGAGAGGACTCGGCTGTTAGTGGTAAGCCCAACACAGCATAATAATCATTAAAGTCATATTGACCGATACCACGATCTATACGAAATGTTTTTGGGTTTTCCACGATCTATCCTCTGCATTGCGCTACCCAAACAAGATATTTAGATTCTAAAATATCCTAAACCAGTTAAGCAATAATAGCTTACCCATCAATAGTAAGGGGGCGATCACGATAATTACATATTTTCTACAGATAAAATCCAAAAATGAGTGGCGGCATGAATTACCGCCACTCATTTTTGGATTTTGGTTATAAGCTTGCTAAAACTTGTTTTGCAGTTTGAATTTGCTCATTGCTAAAACCTGCTTCATTAAGAAAGTTTAAAAAATCAGGACTACGATACCTAGCATCAACATTAATTGCCTCGCGAAATGTTTTTTTTGCACTGCTTTGATCGCCTGAAGTCCATTTCGCGATCGCACTAGCGACAAAGGGATGCGGATTATTTGGTTCTAGCTCAATCGCTTTTTGGGCATAGGCGATCGCTAGATCGTATTGCTTGAGGCGTTGATAAGCAAGACTGAGATTGTAATGGGCGATTTCGTTATCAGTTTTGAGGATCGCCGCCCAGCTATGCAGAACTATAGATTGTGGTAAATCACCACGGACTAGATAAACAATGCCGATCGCATTAAATGCTTGTAGTGAAGTAGGCGATCGATAAATTGCTTCCCAAAGCGATGTGGCAGCCTCACTATCTTTTTTGGCAAGATGCTGTGTCCAGCCCAGAATGATGCGCCCATCAATATTTTGAGGATCGAGAGTAACTGACTTTTGCAAAGCTGCGATCGCTTCATCAAAGCGTTCTTGCTGGCGATAGGCAAGTCCGCTCTGGCGATATTCGTCGGCGGCGCGTTTATCGGCTTGGGTGACTTTTGCAGGTTGTGATGAATTTGCTTTAGGCTTAGTTGCGATCGCAGGTAATACTGACATGATGCTTGCTAGCATTACCAACAAGTTTAAATAGCCCAACAAGTTTAAATAGCTCAATAAGTTTAAATAGCTCAATAAGTTTAGCAAGATTTTTAGCGGCGATCGTTTCAAGGCAAATTTCCTGTTGTTATGCAAAAAAGAGTAATTGCTATACAGAAGATTTTAGAGTTTTGAGCGCCTACGGCGCTCAAAACTGCAAACAAGAAAGGCTCGCATTGCGAGCTTTTTTGTTTGTATTACACTTTAGATAGTACAGAGAAACTTTCAAAAGTGCCGCGAAGCGGCACTTTTGAAAGTTTCTCTGGGTTTTATATCAGCGCAAAGCGCTGTAATATTTTATTTGCTTGCATTCAGTTGACGATATGCTCGTGAAACCATTTGATCGTTAACAAAAGTTGCATTCATACTCAAATCTGGGCTTGACCAACTAATGATCACAGCGCGATCGCCAAACTTGCGATCGATTCCCAGTGGCTTACCTTCACTGCCTAAGATACTTGCCACTTGGTCGTAACGCATCCCCCGCCCTAGACAGACATAATTTTTAAGATTTACCGCAGGATTTCCACATCGGTACTGGGCATTAGTCATGTTGGTATCGTGGTGCTGTTTGGGCAGAAGTGCCAAATTAAACGATGGGCCAGAAAGAGCCTCGATCAGCCATAAAGCGGCTATAACCATCACCCCGACAATTAAGACATCTTCAATTATTGCTCGCACTAAATTGCGTTGGTGGCGACGCTTGATTTGTTGCGCTTTTTCCTTTGTCCAAGTCTCCCAAGGGAAAGTGTCAACCCATTGGATTGTGTCATTAAACTTTGCGATCGCATTAATTCGTACAGCATCTAATGCGCCTCTAGGATCACGAATGGTAATCCGACTAACGGTACGTGCAGCTTGAAGAGTTTTGGGATCAGCCAACCAACCGCGAAAGCGGCGCACAATATTGCCAACTTTTGATTTGCCTTTGGCTAGAGTGCTTTCCTTAGCATTGCGTACAGGTGATTGCCTAGCATCATTACGGGCAAGGGCATTTTGTGACAAAGGTGCAGGTGCAGCGATCAAGCGAATATCTCGACCTTGCGTTAAGAACGGTAAGGCTTCACCAATCACATAAAATTCCCATTCAATGCGCCGTACCCCCACTAATTGCAGACGATTAAAGTATCGATCAATAGTTTGGGTGAAGTCATTTAGACGATTGCGATCGTCATTAGAAGCAATTAGGGTAAAAGCAATGGATAGAACTTGCTGCTCAAACTTAAATTCTGTTTGCTCAGCCGCCACTAGATCCATATAATCGGAAGCAAGACTGGTCAGAACATGCTGCAATTTCTGCCAAGCCTGTCTATCTTCAAGATTTAATCGCACTGCTTTCATGATTTATCCTCATCTTAGACCCTAACTAGGTCTCATCGATTTTGGCAACTTTTTGAGTATATGGTTGCTCTGTTTGTGACAACAGGATGTTACCCAAAAGCCCAGTATTTTTAACATGAGTTAAAAATAATAGGCTTTTGCTCGTTGATTATTTATATAGCTGTCGCAACTTGTATCAAGACAAATCAAACCCCAAAGGAGAGAGGCGGCGCAGAGCGCCGCCTCTCTCCTTTGGGGTTTCTGTCCTAAGGGTTGAGAATTAAATAACTTATGCAATTCAAAACCCAGATTTGATTCGGTGGGCGAAGCCCGCCGAATTAAATCTGGGTTTTATTTAATTTTCTATCCTAACAAGACTAGCGATAGCTATAAGCCACTGATAGCGCGTTCAAGATTAGCGCGAGACTGGTTGTAACCGATGATGGCTTGCACTCGATTGACATCAGCGCGAGTCAAGTCCGTCTCAGCTGTAATGACTTCAAGCTGCGTCCCTACCCCAGCATCAAGACGTAGACGAGCTAAACGTAAAGCTTCTGTTGCTTGTTGAACTGCTTTAGTTGCTGTTTCAATTTGTTGAAGGCGAGAGCGTTGATTAATATATGACTCTTCGACATCATATCGAGCTTGACGGGCATCTTGCTCAAAACGGGTTTCGGCAGTGGCTTGATCGGCTTTAAATTGATTTACTTGAGCGGCGGCTTTACCACCGTCGAAGAGAGTCCAATTTAAAGTTGCCCCAACTTGATACCCAACGCCAACACCACTACCACTGGTGAATTCAGCAGCAGTATTCAAGTTGCCAAACAAATTAATTCTAGGTCCTAATTGGGCTAGGGATGAATTAGCCCGATCGCGAGCGACTTCACGTTCTAATTTACGAATGTCTAGCTCAGCCCGATTTCGCACTGCTAATAAGATCGTCTCCTCGATCGGTAATTTCCATTCCGAAACAGGTGCAATTTTATCGGCTGCTGTAATTTCGACTATGGCAGGGTAGTTTAGCTGGCGCGATAACTCTCGTCTTGCTACCAATTGAGCCGCTTCAGCGTTAAGTAGATCTTGCCTAGCATTAGCAAGTTGAACTTCAGATTGCAATACATCAAATTTTGTACCAATACCTGCTCTCTCCCTCGCTTTTGTGTCGTTTAAGCTTTTTTCGGCGTTCTCAACTGCTTTTCGTTGAATACGCGTGGTCTCATCGGTATTTTGGAGGTTGTAGTAAGCCGTGACGATACTAAGGCGAATATTTTGCCTGATGCGACTAAGATCTGCTTCGGTGATGCGTAAGTTGTTCTCAGCGATCCGAATCGCCGCATCAGTAACACCTGAGTCGAAGATATTATAGTCAACACCTAACGTGCCAGTAAGCGGATTACTATTAGTTTTGCCTAATGGGGTATTGTTGTTAATGCTGTTTAGACGAATTTGAGCCGAGTCACTATAGCTGTACTGAACTGTTCCTGAGACTGTTGGCGATTTTCCTGCTACAGCTTCTTGTAATACTGCACGAGCGCGTTCGACTGCAATTCTTGATCGAATTGCCTCAGAATTTGTTTTTTCAATTAATTCAAGAATTTCTGCGAGGGTGACTGGTTTGGTGATGTCTAACCTAACTTGACTAGGTGTGGTTGGCACTACTAAGGTCTGGGCAGGATCGAGTTGTCCTGAATTGGAGGCAGCAGAGCTAGGAATTACTCTGGCAGGTTCGGTCGAAGAACTGACTTTTTGAGGTTGCGATCGCAGACTGTCTTGAACGATAGTTGGCTCTGAGGCAGGTGATTTTGAACTATCTGAAGTATCGACTTTGGGCAAAGCCGAGATCATCACCTGAATATCTTGAAGGATCGGTTGATAACTAACTAAATTAGGCTTAGATCTTATACTCTCCACCTTTTGCGTGGTAGTTACCTCTGAAACGATCGGCGGAGTAATCTTGCTTGTAGTAGTGTCAGGCTCTAGGACAATCTTTGTGTTGGGTCTTAGAGGCATCGTAAATTCTTGAGCATTGGCTGTCCAAGCTGGAATCAGAAGCGATAAACTCGCACCAAGCGTCAACCAACTGGAAGAAATTCGCATAATTCAGTCCGTCACTCCTCACATTTAAATAGCAGCCAACATACCTTACTCAGAGCATCTTCTAATAGCTCCTACATCACAATCATCATGCTATCGGGTTAAAGCTGTGAGGAAGATCTGTATGCTTGCCTTACAGATTGTAGTACAAACCTAGAAATTTAGAGGTAAGTAACTAGGCAAAAGAAACCTTAAAACCCAAAAATCTGTGACGCACGCGCAGCGTGCGTCACAGATTTTTGGGTTTTGGGTTTCTTTTATAAAAAACTGCAAATCCCAAAACAGCAATAGCAATTAGCGCCCCTTCTACTTTCTAGGCTTTAATATTGAAGTATAACGTCGCAACAAAATTTACAGACTACATCCACAATGAATATTCTTACATCGGTAACCGCTCCGCAAACTTGGCATGGTGATGCCCTTGCGATCGCAGTATTCTCTAGTCCAAAAGCTAGTAATGAGCAATCAGAAAATCCAGAAAAGAAAGCCATACAACTATCTGAGTCACTCAAAAACTTGGATATTCAGGTTTTAGCTTGTACTTTAACTGATTTAATTGCTGAGTCAGAATTTATGGGGGAAGTTGGCTCGTCGGTCAGTGGTCGTGTGGGTATTGACTACGCGATCCGTAAAGTGATTTTGATCGGATTGGGTGATCCTGCCAAAGCTACGGCTGATGTCTGGCGCAAAGCTGCTGCATCGGCGGTGAAGTGGTCAAATAAGGAGAAGGTCAAAAAATTAGCTTTGTCTTTTCCTGCCTATAACCAAGATGTGAGTTTGACAGCTCAGGCGATCGCAGAGGGTGTATTGCTTGCTGCTCACCAAGATAAGCGATTTAAATCTAAAAATACGAATCCACAGTTTCTAGAGCAAGTTGAAATCTTAGAGACCGAGCCTGAGTTGGCAAATCCTGCGATCGCAAAAGCACAACAAATCGTTGATGGCGTAATTTTGGCGCGAGAATTGGTGTCAGCTCCTGCAAATATCGTTACGCCGATTACTTTGGCTGAGACTGCTATTGCGATCGCATCTGAATCAGAGTATTTCACCGTCAAAATTCTTGAACAAGCCGATTGCGAAGCCCTCAATATGGGTTCGTTTCTTAGTGTGGCAAGAGCTTCTGATATTCCGCCGAAGTTTATCCACCTTACCTACAGCAACGGCACACCGAAGCGCAAATTAGCGATCGTGGGCAAGGGCTTAACCTTTGATTCGGGTGGCTTGAACCTGAAAACGGGCGCGGGCAGTAGCATCGAACTGATGAAAACTGTTATGGGCGGTTCGGCGGCGGCGTTTGGGGCAGCGAAGGCGATTGCTCATCTTCAACCCACCGATATCGAAGTGCATTTCATCGTTGCGGCTTGCGAAAACATGGTCAATGGTAGTGCGATGCGGCCTGGAGATATTCTCACAGCTTCTAATGGCAAGACTATTGAGGTGAATAATACTGACGCTGAAGGTCGTCTAACTTTGGCGGATGCTCTTGTTTATACCGATAAACTTGGTGTCGATGCGATCGTTGATCTGGCGACGCTGACGGGCGCTTGTGTGGTTGCTCTCGGTGAAGATATTGCAGGGATGTGGTCGATTGATGATGACTGGGCAAATGCGATCGCAAAGGCTGCCAAGGACGCTGGTGAGAAATTCTGGCGGATGCCTCTTGAAGAACCATATTTCGATCAGTTGAAGTCAGTCGTGGCTGATTTCAAAAATACAGGTTCTCGTGCTGGTGGTGCGATTACAGGGGCTTTATTCCTGAAGCAATTTGTGGAAAAGACTAAGGCATGGGCGCACCTTGATGTCGCAGGACCAGTCTGGACTGAGCGCGAGTCGGGTTATAACAATGCTGGTGGGACTGGGTTCGCGGTGCGAACTTTAGTGAATTTGATAATCAATTAAAAGACTAAAGGCTTGCGAAGCAAGCCTTTAGTCTTTTAATTGATTTTT
>CASBRC010000142.1 GCA_949128015.1 Synechococcales cyanobacterium PMM_0003 | reverse complement strand
CAAGGGACTCGGCGCGTAACAGCAATTACGCAAATAAAAAAGCCCTGCAATGCAGGGCTTTTTTATTTGCGTAATTGCTGTTACGCGCCAAGTCCCTTGACAGTATCAAAGAAGAATCTGGCATTATCTTCAGGCGTGGTCGGCAAAATGCCATGTCCGAGGTTCATAATGTGACCCTTGTTACCAGCCTTAGCAATGACATCTAAAATGCGATCGCGAATATAACTTTGATCCGCAAATAGCACACAGGGATCAAGATTTCCTTGCACAGGCATATCACGACCAAGACGATCGCGGGCTTGCGCCATATCGACAGTCCAATCAACACTAACGATATCGACACCACACTTAGGCATCAGATCAAGTACACCCGCACTGCCGCTAATGTAAAGGATCAATGGTGTATCTGGATACTTAGCTTTGACCTTATCCACAACCATCTTTTGATAAGGAAGTGCAAACGTTGCATAATCGGTTGGACAAAGATGCCCTGCCCAAGAGTCAAACATTTGGACGACTTGAGTACCGCATTCGATCTGGTGAATCACATAAGTACCGACCATTTCCGCGATTTTAGTCAAAAAGCTGTGAATGATCTTTGGCTCTTTATATGCCATCGCTTTAATAACAGAATAATCCTTAGAACCCTTGCCTTCAACCGAATACGCGGCTAATGTCCAAGGTGCGCCCACAAAGCCAAGAATTGTTGCTTGATCTTTAACTTCTTCTTTAATCGCGCTTAAAATCTTGCGGATAAATGGAACCGCCGTATCGGGATCAAACTCGGTGAGCGCGTCAACTTGAGCTTGAGTACGGATGGGGGACTCAATAATTGGGCCTTTGCTCTCAATGATGTCAAAGTTAATGCCGATACCTGTCAGGGGAGTCAGGATATCGGAAAACATGATTACGCCATCGGGTTTGAAGGCGCGAAATGGTTGCAAAGAAATTTCGGCGGCGAGTTCGGCAATTTCCGATCGCTCTCTAAATGTCGGGTATTTGTCTCGCAAATCACGATACACCTTCATGTATCGTCCTGCTTGGCGCATCATCCATACTGGTGGACGGTCTAGTACTTCGCCTCTTGCTGCCCTTAGCAAGCGATCATTGCCTCCCATAATTAACTCTTTCCTATGTTTTAAAACTTTTTCTTATTTGTGCTTTTGAATTATAGAACATAAAACTTAGGCTTTTTTTTAATTTCTCGTTGTGATTTGGCTACTTATACTTTCTTTAAGTTATGTTATTAATACTTAAGTTGTTAATACTCTAAGCAGTTCAGACTAAGTAAAAGTTTTGGTTGTTTAATGTCTAGGTTTAAAAACTGTGATTAATGAAGGGGTAAATTTGACAAAGGACACAGATGTTGTATTAAGCCCAACATCTGACGCTGACTTGCCCTCGAAGGAACTAAAATCATCGATGTCGTCGCTGTTGGCGATCGCAGTTACCTTTGTTATCGTCGCGATCGCAATCATTTTTTGGATATTTCGTCCACCTCTTAACCAATATAATCAGTCAGTTCTAAGTCTATCGGGTGATCCCGTTCAGGGGCGCTCAATATTTGTGATGAATTGCGTAGCTTGTCATGGTCAATGGGCAAATGGCAAAGTTGGACCTAATTTGCATGGCGTGTCTAATCGCAAGTCCGATGCGCGTCTAATCCATCAAGTCGTAAGCGGCGAAACTCCACCGATGCCACAGTTTCAACCAAGTCCGCAGGATATGGCAGATTTATTAAGCTATCTCAAACAGCTATAAAAAACATCCGCGCATTGCGCGGATGTTTTTTATAGCTGTTGTATTTTTAGTAATTCGCCGATTCCTTTTTCAGCCACATCTAGCATTTGATTAAGTTGCGATCGCGAAAATGTATCGGATTCGCCAGTACCTTGGACTTCGATAAGGTTGCCTGTGCTGTCCATAACCACATTGAGATCGACGCTGACGGCTACATCTTCCTGATAATTTAAGTCTAATATTGGTTCGCCATCTAATAAACCGACGGAAACTGCGGCAACGGCGTTACGGATCGGCGATCGCGTAATTTTGCCTTCAGATAGTAGGCGATCGCAAGCTGCTTGCAGAGCCACAAATCCACCTGTGATCCCGCCTGTGCGTGTACCACCATCGGCTTGCAGCACATCAACATCAACGGTAAATGTGTAATTTGCGATTGCCGTCATATCTAGCGCTGCCCGTAAACTGCGTCCAATCAATCTTTGGATCTCTTGAGTGCGTCCCGAAAGCTTCATCAATTCGCGCTGTTGACGTGGAATCGTTGAAGCTGGCATCATTCGATATTCGGCAGTCAGCCAGCCTTGATTACTACCAGTTAAGAATTTCGGTACGCCTTCTTCGATGCAAACTGTGCAGATCAATTGGGTATCACCAAATTTTGCCAACACTGAACCCGCAGGTGTTTTAGTAAAGTTTCGCAGCAGTTCTACTGGTCGCAGTTGATCCCAATTTCTGCGATCGGGACGTTGGATAATCGGCAAATCGCTCATGATCACTCTTGGTAAGGTCTAACCAATCATATATCAAGCAATTACTTCTATCATTTACAGCAGATTGAGATCAAACCAAACCCAGATTTATTGTAAAAGCCCCGCTTCGCGGGGCTTTTACAATAAATCTGGGTTTATTCAGGATTTGCT
>CASBRC010000141.1 GCA_949128015.1 Synechococcales cyanobacterium PMM_0003 | reverse complement strand
GATGATAGCTACCCTAATCATCTTTTAGTCTTGGAGGTAATTCAACGGTAAATGTAGAACCTTGATTAACCACACTTTCTACAGAAATTGTACCGCCCATCAACAATACAAGCTGTTCTGTAATCGCTAAACCTAAACCAGTACCACCATGCTTACGGGTGGAAGATTGATCGACTTGACGGAACTGTTCAAAAATCGTGCGCTGAAACTCAGTCTCAATCCCAATACCTGTATCTCGAACGGAAATGAGAATATTTGACTTCGCAAAAGGAGAAAGCTGTGATTCTTCGCTAGATGGATTGTTCGCACCTGTCATTAATTCAGATGATGGTAGATCTAATGTTGGATTTGATGGCTCAGAAGCATATTTTAGCTCAACACAAACTGAGCCACTATCAGTAAATTTAATTGCATTGGAGACCAAATTTGTAATCACCTGTTTAATCCGAATTGAGTCATGATAAATTGCACAAGTGCCAATGTGATTGTCAAATACAAAGTCGAGAGATTTGATACTGGCTAGCGGTTGTAGGCTCTCACAGGTATGGTGAATTAATTCATCCAGATTAAAGAGTTCTGGATGTGCTTCCATCTTTCCTGCTTCGATTTTTGATAGGTCGAGAATATCATTAATCAAATCCAGCAGATTTTTGCCATTGCGAAGGACGCGCTCGACCATATCAACTTGGCTCAGTGAGAGAGCATCACGACGTTGGCGTAATAGTACTTGGGAAAAACCAATAATTGCATTCATCGGCGTTCTTAGTTCATGGCTCATATTTGCGAGAAATTGACTCTTTAGTTGAGTTGCCTCTAGTAATTGAGCATTTTGAGCTTCGATCTGATTGATTAATTGCGCGTTACCGATTGCGATCGCAGCTTGAACCCCAAAGGAAGCCAATAGATTCAAATCTTCGCGAGAACTGGCTTTCTCTAAACGGGAATGCCCGATCGCTAACACTCCCAAGCGTCCAGAGCGACTGGACTCAATCGGTACGCACAAAGCACTTTTAACAGGTAGCGATTCCACAAGATGAGATTCCCCAGCCTTAATTTCAATGGGAATTCCTTCTTTAAATACCTGTGCAATTAGATTTTGGGTATCCAAATCAAAAGATTTTTGCAGTGGAAAATCATCGGGTAATCCTTTTGCAGCCGATAACGTTAGCCGATTCTCTTTAGGGTTATAGAGAGCAATCACACAGATCTCCGCCCACATGATCGCGTCGCAAGTCGCTTCTACTACCGATTCTAAGAGAACATTAAGATCTTGCAACTGCTGGTTAATCAAGTTAGTGAGACGTTGCAAAATGCTCATCCGCTTTTGCTGCTCGATCATGATTTTGTTTGTCTCTTGCAGCACCTTATCGCGATAGCGCTGCTCAGTGACATCGCGTAAAATCATCACACTACCAATTAGTTCTGACTCACTTCCCACGAGTGGTGCAGCTTTAGTACTGAGAATGATTTCATTGCCTTCAGGTGGACGTAAAACCACTTGATCTTCGACAACTTCCCCCGTAGACATGGCTCGAAACACCACCAGATTCGCTAAGTCTACGGGTTCACCATCCTGATGTCTGATGTCAAATTGTTTGACAATCTCTTCCATTGATTTCGCAATTACAGGTGAGGCGGGTATTCCATCATTTACGGCATTAAAACTCAGGATTTTGCGCCCTGCGGAGTTGATTTTGAGAATTCGTCCCGCAGGATCGCTGAGTAATACGCCATCGGCAAGCTGCTCGAAAACGGTGGTTAATTCTTCGCGTTGACGGGCGATCGTTTCAATACTTTGAGCATTGCTGATCGCTGTAGCTAGACGACGACCGATCGATTGCAGAATATTTCTTCCCCGTTCTGAAAGTGGCGTAAGACTACCTAAAAATAGAACTCCTACAAGGCTACGTCTTAACATTAATGGATATGCTGAAAGACTCTGCGGAAGAAGATCACCAACGGGAGTACGGTAAACGAGAGTTTGCCCTTTGAGGCGATCGCCTTCCCAAATAATCGCTTCTTCTAGTTGTCCTGCTTGACCGATGATTCCTTCTCCAAGAGGGATTTCTATCAGCGCTTGACTGGTTTTATATCCCCATTCTGCGGCTAATAGTAAGCATCCATCGGGACGAGAGCTAGGGGTTTCCCATAGATAAATACTACCTAGTTGAGCACCAGTGAGTTTGCAAATTTCTTCTAAACTTGACTTGATTAATTTGTGTTGATCCGTTGTGTTGACTAAAACGAGATCGAGGGATTGCAGTGCAAACTGAATATCACGAGCTTCAAGTGTGGCAGTCTTGTTTTCTAGATGCGCCGCCATGTGATTAAAAACCTTCGCAAATTCCCCGATTTCATCGATACGATTTAATTGCGATCGCGCAGACAAATTGCCTGCCGAGATCTCCGCCGCCGTTTCCGCCAGTTCTGTAAGTGGGGGCTGAATACTGCGAATAATCGAAATTGCCACAAATAGCCCAGATCCTAGTCCCGTTGAGAGAATGACGATCGCTAGCCATGTCGTGAAAGATTCTAATTCGGGCGTACCTTGCTGGATATGCAGCAACAGGATCAAGGTGGCGGTGGCTAGCAACGAGGTGCTAGTGGTCAGCCCAAAAATCAAGCGATTGACTAAACTTTCACGGCGGGGCAGGTTGGCATTGGTCATCAGAATTTAGCTTTAGTTTGTACCGAGCGCATAGCCATCAGTTTAGCAAACCTAGAAAATCAAAAGCGGCGCATTGCGCCGCTTTTGATTTTTATGATTCAAGGAATACGCCCATCTTCCGAAATTTTTGATAGCGTAGCTCTTGTAAATCCACGGCATCCAATTTACTGAGGCGGTCTAGATTTTCGACTAGGGCAGCCTTGAGATTTTCAGCAGTCTTCAACGGCGATCGATGTGCGCCACCTAAGGGTTCATCAATTACATAATCAACAATCCCCAACCTTAATAGGTCAGGAGCCGTGATTTTCAGAGCTTCAGCAGCTTTACCAGCCTTTGCTGAGTCGCGCCATAGGATTGCTGCACAAGCTTCAGGGGTAGCAACTGTATATACCGAGTTTTCAAACATCATGATGTGATCGCCAATGCCGATCCCTAATGCTCCACCCGATCCGCCTTCACCGATCACTGTACAAATAATCGGCACTCTCAACCCAAACATTTGTCGCAAATTTGCGGCGATCGCTTCGCCTTGTCCTTGCTCCTCAGCCAACACACCAGGATATGCTCCAGGCGTGTCAATCAGCGTAATAATTGGCAAATTAAATCGATTGGCATGATCCATCAGTCTTGCTGCTTTACGATATCCCCCAGGGGACGCCATGCCAAAATTACGGGTCATATTGTCTTTGGTATCACGCCCCTTTTGATGCCCCAAAATCACTACAGGGCGATCGCAAATTCTCGCTAGTCCACCAACTAAGGCGGGATCGTCATTACCTCTGCGATCGCCATGTAGCTCGATCCACTCATCGGTGATGGCTTGCACGTAGTCAAGGGTGCTAGGGCGACGGGGATGCCTTGCGATCTGCATCCGTTGCATTGCGCCTAGCCCTGAAAAAATCTCTCGCCGCAAAAGCTCAGCTCTTTGTTCTAAAAGCTGAATCTGCTCGACCATATCGACATCGTTGTCATTCGCGAGTTCGCGGATTTGGGCGATACGGTTTTCTAGTTCAACGATGGGCTTTTCAAAGTCAAGCAGGATTTGGCGATCGGCCATGATGCAATTTTGTATAGTAGATACCAATTCTCAGATTAGCAGAAAAGCGTTAGGATTCAGGCAACAGATCGGGTTTTCATCCCAATAGTCAATATATAAATTGTTTTTGCGATCGCAACTTAAAATTTCATCAAATCAAAATTGCGATCGCTTACAGTTCTAGTAATTCAATCAGAATTAGCTTAACAACGTGCCGAGGCGATCGCGCAGCGTACTCGTAATTCCGTAAAATCCTTTACCAAAAGCCGTTCGCAGTATTACTGAATCAAAGACGGTAAAAGTTGCGATCGATGAATTATTGCTACATCATTAAATCGTTCTACCCAACCAAACTCACTAACTTCTCTTCATCTAGAGACATGCCTCGACGCTGTAAATAATGACGCAGATTGATTTGAATAAATAAATCTTGTAACTCTTCGGCAATATCTGCTGGGGGATTGCCAGATAACGCTGTGGCAATTAGTCTATTGGCAATGTCAAACTCTTCACATTCGATCGCTAATGAAGCCGCACTGCGATGCAAAACTGAACGAGTCGGTTCCGATGACCAATCATTTGCAACTAAAGCCGCCGCGATTGATTCTTGTTCAAAGGCTTTCTTAAGTAATTCCCTAGATTTGTCTATTTCACCTCTTAGCCTAGCTACTTGAGCCAATTCTGCTAAGTCCATAGCCTGTTGATGTAATACATTAACTTGTATCATTTTTTTGCTGTGATTACTATCGGTTTGCTAAATTCAACTACAAATATGTAGGCTGGAAATATACCGTCAGAAGGTTTAGTCTGTTCTAACTTTTGCTTAACCCTAACGTTTATGCGTTTTTCATCTCCTGATCGAATGCCTGACACTTCCAATCGAGCTTTGTTTTGAAATGGAAGTTTAGAATCATTGGTGTCACTGCCTAGCCAATAATCAAATCCTGTCCCTTTTCGCGATCGCTCAATCACAGTAAAATCTGTAAGTTTCGTGAGAGTCATAAAAGCAATACCATAGGCTGCCTGCTCTGTTGTAAATTCTAAATCATTCCAACACCTTATCATCTGTGGTGTTACGGGTTGCCAGTACAACTTAAATTTTGCTTGTAAGTCTCCTTCAACTATAAGGTTGATGCCTTGCGGATGTTTGCGATCGCTTAAACAAACCGCACAAGCTTCGGCTATGGTTGCTCCAAATACGGGAGTAATGGCGGGAAACCCTTTAGCCAAGTCAGTTAAGAAGATCGAGTCAGAATTTTTCGAGTCCATATCATCTATGTTAAGCTCATGGTTAATACAAGTACTAAAATTATTGCTGCTTATGCTATTGACGATCGCACTTTGTTGATTGAGTTTAGCCAAAATGAGTTCAAAAAATACGATATTTCTAAATTGTTCAATAATCAAATGTTTGCTCCATTACAAAATCCTAGCTTTTTTAAGAACTTTAGGATTGAGGCTGGTGGTTATGGTTTGGTTTGGAATGAGGATATTGATATTAGCGAATACGAACTCTGGAAGAATGGAGTGAGTTGTACAGATATTGAGATTTTAAGCGATCGCGAGTTTATGTCGGAGTTACGGGAAGGTATCCGACAAGCAGATTTAGGGCAGACAGTGAGTTTAGAAACCTTGAAATTAGAATTGGGGTTTTAAAATTCCTGTGGAATATAAAATCATTTTTATCGTTATTTTAGACAATCGCGAAACGTACTCATAATCATGTGAAGTCTTGACCACAGGTAGTTCACACTATTGTTGATCCAGAGATGGTGAATGTATTATTTGATGAGCCACTCAGTCAATAGCCTTATGCTAAGATCGTTGTTAGTGGAAAATTTTTCAGATTCTAGCCCAAAATGAAGATCAAGAGTTTTAGTTTTAAAAATAATAGTCAGAATTGGCAAATTGAAAAAGTTTCTTTTGACAACTTAAATTTATTGGTTGGTGGCTCTGGTGTTGGGAAAACATCGATCCTCAAAGCGCTTTATCTAATCTGTAATGTTGCACAGGGTAAAGTTTCTATGTTAGAAGATGTAGAATGGTCAATTAAATTTTCTCATTTAGATCAAGACTATCAATGGGATTTAAAAACATCTTTAATTGAAAAAACTTTTTCGAGT
>CASBRC010000140.1 GCA_949128015.1 Synechococcales cyanobacterium PMM_0003 | reverse complement strand
GCACGGCATCAGTTATGACTATGGGCTGATCCATGTAGCGATCGGCTAAATCTAGAGCCTGTCTATGATATTGATCGCGTTCGTTGATTAAGGCAATGATGAATGAAGTATCAATGAAAATTGTCAAGATTCTTTTCTCCATTCATATACAGATCGATATCAGCAGCAAAGTCAACTGGCGCTTGAATCTTGATGCGTTTAAGTTTGCTTAGTATGCCTGATTTTGGCTTTACTGTGGATTTCGCATTTGCAAATCGCTTGACAAATTCGTATAGCTCATCAAGGTTATCTTCCTCAATCTTGCTAATTTCTGCATAGATTAATTCTTTAAGAGTCATGCTGGTATCACCTCAAACACTCTATTCCGAAAGTATAGTTTTATGAACTGAAAAACCGATCTCGTAAGATTACTAATTTACTGGTTACGACCTTACTGCCATGAAAACTAATCAGAAATATTCAGGTTATAGTAGTTTAGCAAAATCCGTCTGTTAAAATTGCTAACTACATTTCATGACTGAAGTCAAGCCTGACGTGATCATCAACGATCGCATAAATAAAATCCATAACCAAATCCCTGCACAGGTAAATCTCGTTGCTGTCAGCAAATACACGACGACAGAAGCAATTAGGGCGGCTTATGCGGCGGGTGTGCGCGACTTTGGCGAATCGCGAGTGCAGGATGCCAAGCTGAAACAAACTGAATTAGCAGATTTAGAAGATATCACTTGGCACATGATTGGCAGCTTGCAAAGCAATAAGGCAAGACAGGCGATCGCAAAATTTGATTGGATTCATTCGATTGATCGCCTTAGTTTGGCGGAACAATGCGATCGCATAATCGCCGAACTTGGCAAATCCCCAAAACTTCTGCTGCAAGTAAAGCTAGCTGAAGATCCCACCAAATCAGGATGGTCTGAGGCGGAACTAATCGCTGATTTACCACAATTAAAGAAATTAGCCAATCTTGATATTGTCGGATTAATGACGATCTTGCCTATTGGGTTAGATGATGAGCAAGCTTATAGTGTGTTTAGTCGCGTAGGTGACTTAGCCGAAAAACTGCGATCGCAAGGTTGGGTTAATATTCACGAACTCTCAATGGGGATGTCGGCGGATTATGCGATCGCAGTCAAGGCGGGAGCAACCATGATTCGTGTTGGCAACCAGATTTTTTCAGGTTATAGCCATCAGAATTGACGTAATATTTTCGTTGGGCATAAAATTTATTTTTGGATTTATGCTTGCCATGCATCCTTAAACCTGTTATAAGTCTTAGCGTTCCTATGCTAATAACGATCTTTTATATCTAGTTCTAGTTTTATTCTGTTGAAAGCTTGATTGATTTTTTGCTAACACAATCAAAAAAACAAGTATCAATACATTAGAGTAAAGTTATTTTTGTAGCCTAGAACACTAAATTAATAGACAGAAATAGAAAACTTAAATTTATTTACTCTATCTATTTTTATAGAGGCAATATTATAGACATTCTTCTATTATATTCCTTAGATTTGGGCATAGCTAATACAAATAACTTTGAAAGTTTATATGTTTAACTAAATTTTGATTGTGATATCACTTTATCCAATCGTCATCATTTAGACTCACATAGACGCTTTTGATGGGTGCATGTTTAATCTTGCGAATCCCTTGCTAGTTAACAAGTTAGCCAATTATTAAAAACTTGTTAAGTATTAAAAGGTTTTTTTAATAGCTGTCTAGTTTGTCTAAGTAGTTAAATCCTATATAGATCAAGGTTTTGCCAAACAAAAGTCGTGTTTTGTCGTATCAAAAAAAATTAACGAGTATATCTAGCTTTTTTACCTGTTATCGGTTACAGTCTGCGAGTAAATATTTTGTCAATACTGTTTTGGACAGTAATGGCAATTTAATACAACTAGACAAAGCATTTTTTTGCTTCATTTAAGATCGCTCTCCTCATCTAATCTACATATATGATGTTTCGGTTTCAAAGCCAAAACTGAGGAGTAAACACTAGGAGTTAATTACGATGGGAATTTTTACAAAGCTCAAGGATTTTGTTGGTTTGTCTGAAGCTCAAGAGTACGAATATGAGTACGATGAAGCCTCTAACCGTGAATACCAAGATATTTACCAAGAAGATAATGGTGCGATCGCTGCTCCAGAACCCGAAGAGCCTCAAGCTCGTCGCACTCGTGAACGTCCTACCGCTTTGAGAGCAAATTCTGAAAGTATGAGCAATGTAATTGGTATGCCTGGCGCTGCAAATGGTTTGTCCCAAGTAATGGTGATGGAGCCTCGTAGCTTTGAAGAAATGCCTCAAGCAATCCAAGCATTGCGCGAACGCAAGTCAGTTGTTCTTAACTTGACGATGATGGACCCAGATCAAGCTCAACGTGCTGTTGACTTCGTTGCTGGTGGAACCTATGCCCTTGATGGTCATCAAGAACGCATCGGCGACAGTATCTTCTTATTTGCACCTTCTTGCGTTCAAGTTTCATCTCAATCTTCAGTATTTAACGACGCGCCAATGCCTCAGCCTCGCGTAGTACGTCCTACCGCCGCACCTGCTCCTGCATGGGCATCTGAAGCACCCGTTAGCCGTTTCGCTCAATAAAGATTAATAATATTTAGTTGTTATTGACTTAAATGGTGAATTCTTGAAATCTCAACTCAGTATTATCGGTGGCGGTGTAATGGGTGAGGCAATTTTGTCTCGCCTTGTCGCTAGTCATATTTATCTGCCATCCGATGTCTGCGTGAGTGACCCGATGCCAGAGCGTCGCGATATCTTGGCGCAAAAGTACGGCGTACAAGTTACGCCCAATAATCTTGTGGCTGCGGATACCAAAGTCATGTTGTTGGCTGTTAAGCCACAATCGCTAAATGTGGCTGCAATTGGACTTGTCGATGCTCCTGCGGACTGCATTGTATCGATTTTAGCTGGTGTAACTTTGGCGCAGTTAGAGGTGATGTTTCCCGCTAAGTCAATTATCCGAGCAATGCCAAATACGCCAGCTCAAGTAGGTGCAGGTGTAACTGCGATCGCACCTAACGCATTAGTAACCACAGCGCAGCTAGATGCTGTGCGAAAAATTTTTGGCGTAGTTGGTACAGTTGTCGAAGTTGCCGAATCGCTAATGAATGCTGTGACTGGTTTATCTGGTTCTGGTCCCGCCTATGTTGCGCTGATGATCGAGTCGATGGCTGATGGTGGTGTAGCGTCGGGGTTGCCAAGGGCGATCGCAATGCAACTCGCTACCCAAACAGTTTTAGGCACAGCCCAATTATTGAGCGAAACTAAGCTACATCCTGCTCAGTTAAAGGATCAGGTCACTAGTCCCGCAGGAACGACGATCGCAGGAATAGCTCAGTTAGAAAAAGCTGGTTTTCGTTCCGCCATTATCGAAGCTGTAATTACCGCAACTCATCGTGCTGAGGAGTTGGGCAAGTAAAACCCAGAATTTAGGTTGAGAGTGTTGCAAAGCAACACTCTCAACCTAAATTCTGAGTTTTGTTTTATAGCTACTGCTACTTGTATTAAGACAAACCAAAACCCAAAAAGTAGAGGCGGCGCGGAGTGCCGCCTCTACTTTTTGGGCTTTATATCCTAATGTACTTAGCGACAGCTATACAAAAAACTGTAAAATTTGCCAAGGCTTGCATGCAAGCCTTGGCAAAAGTGTTGAAATTGGGAGCTAGAGGTTTTGGATTATCGTCAAGCGGGTGTAGACATTGAGGCAGGTCGTAGCTTCGTTGAAAAGATTCGCGATTCTGTGGCTAGAACCCATCGGCTAGGTGTATT
>CASBRC010000139.1 GCA_949128015.1 Synechococcales cyanobacterium PMM_0003 | reverse complement strand
CTTTTGCCTGCGATCGCTAAGTCTTCAGCCTTACAAACAGCATTGGCTGGATTGGATGCGAGCCTCAATGACGAGCTAGATCGTTATCGCCATTGGCAAGACAACGGTCAAACGATCTCTTATCTCAATCCCTTTAGACCGCGCTCTATTTCGACCCAATCAATCTGGACATCACCTAGTTTGTCTGATGCGCTGTCACCGATCGCCCCAATCACCGATCCAAATACTAGTAGCGCTCGAACGATTCAAATGCCTGTGATGCCGCCGATCGGATCGGTATCACTAGCGAACACCTCAATTGATTTATCTACGGCAGAGTTACATAACTTTAGAGGGCTAGAAAGTCTCCAAAGCCTTGAACAATTGAGTAGTGATACTAGCTTAGATCGAGATTTTGCTCATACTCAAAACATGAACGGTTATGGTGGAGCCACAATTAGCGCTGAGGCAACAAGTGGCTTTAGTTCGCCAACGATGGCAAAAGTACCTGAACCCGATGATGACGATATTTTGCAAAGTTTTGCCAATGATTATGCAGATCATTATCAGGACTCTGCTGACTCTGTTGCTCAAGATTCTGTATACCCAGTCCCCAATTTACCCAACGAAAAGAATATACTTCGTAGTTTGATGAATCCTGTGGGGATTATTTCGCTGTTATTGTTGCTCTGTTCTAGTGCAGCCATCGGCTACTTAATGGTCGATCCATCTGGTGTGATGAAACTTTTTAAACCTGAATCACGCCCTAAGGCTGCTCAAGCGGATGGCAAAAATGCAGACTTAGGCAGTGATATTAATCTGCAAAATCAACAAAGGGCAAGTGAAAATGGATTGTCTTTTGTTCCTTTCGTTAGTGATAAGAATGAAGTAGCAAGTAGTAATAAATCACTGACTAATTCTGCGATCGCACCCAAAAGTTCATCAACAAAGGCATCAAATGATTTATTTGCCCCAAGTAGTACCTTTGTCCCTAGTCCGCCATTACGAACCGTACCATCAACTAATTTACCTCCGTTTTCAGTTGCCCCGCTATCTCCCGCTTTAGCACCTTTGCAAAGAAGCTATACGCCTGAGCGCAGAAATTACGAATCGGCTCCTGTGACATCCTCTAATCAACCGACTCCACGATCTACAGCTAGCAGATCTACAACTACTAGATCTACAAGTTCTACTAGTAGAACAACTTCTTCAACAAATACAAGTCGGACTAGCAGTAACTCGGCTACGCCTACGACGACGACTAGGGTTGCACCTACAACTCCTACATATGTTGCTCCACGTAGGAACACTACCGTAAAGTACGCTGCACCTTTGTCATCAGCACCTGTCAGTGTACCTGCTGAGCCATCACCAAGCATAAGCTATCGTGTCGTTGTGGAAAACAGTTATGCTGCTAGCGCTCAACAAGTAGAGCGGGATGCCTATGTGCGACCAAGTGATGGACAAGTGCAAGTTGGATCTTATCGAGATCCTAATGCAGCTCAACAACGCATCGAGCAATTGCGTCGTCAGGGGATTCCTGCCAGAATTGAGTAAAGATGAATCATCACATTACGCGCTGAGAAGCAATGCACGATGAGAAGTTACTAGCGAGACGCAAATATGCACTTTTTTTACGATGCGATCGCCTGTGGTTTATTGGCAGCCCTAACGTGGATGGGGCTAGTCTGGATGTCACCCAATCATCCGATTGAGTCTGGAAAAGCATGGGTGCAAGGTGTTGGTATTATTGCGATCGCAAATATTTTTGTTTGGATTGCACTAGTAGGATTAAATTTGCGCTGGGTTCCCCTATGGGCTATTTGCTTCCTGTTAATTAATGCTGCGATCGCACTTGTGATCTTTCCACTTTGCGAAGGGATCAAAATTCCTAATGCTTGGGCTTTTGGGATTCATCCTCTGGCGATCGCGACGATGATTGTGTTGCTAGGTGGGGCAGTAGGATTTTTATAAAAAGAAGGGCGTGCAAAGCACGCCCTTCTTTTTATTTGATGGAAAAGTTAAGAAATATCAACATAGTGCCAAAGGCAAGCATGCCAACAGCAAAAACTGATAATGCGTTGGTAAATTGTTCTGAAAACTGCATTACTTCCGCAGCGATGACTTCTGGTGTTTTGTAACGATCAGCCCACCAGAAATAACTTAGGGTAAAAGCTGCTCCTAAAAATAGGAGGACAAATAGAGTAAAACCGATCAAAGGGGTATACACCATATATTTTCCTAACTCCTCTTTGTGATTTAACGTTTAAAAATGGGCTAGCTGTCTTTAAGTAACGTAGTAAATAACCCAAACCCTAAAAACTGTGGCGCACGCTGCGCGTGCGCCACAGTTTTTAAGTTTTATATTTAATTACGTCTACATACTTAATCTGGTAATTAGTCTAAGCAAGACATGAGTTTAGTTGGTAGCGATCGCTACTAGTTCACCTGATTACTATGATCAGATTTTAACGCAAGAGCTACTAAAGGGCGCGATAGGCGATCGCAAGCCATTCATTAATTTGGATGCGATCGCATAATTCAAATCCTACCGCGCTCATTGCCGCAGTAATATCTTCTTCGCGATCGTTGGTATAACCTGCGGTGATTAAGATTCCTGTATGGGTAGAAGTAGAACGTAAAGCCTTGTGAAACTCGGCGGCAAGAGAAATATGTACTCGCGCAAAGATATTTGCCACGATCAGATCGAACTTTTGATCAGAGGCGATCGCAGGGACATTTTCGACGCTATCGCCGCCCATCCAATGCCCTAGTTTGCTAGCACTGCCAAGGCTAGCGCACATTGCGGTCACCTGTTGTGCGACTTGGTTGCGTTGCACTGCGTCTTCAGTGGCAGCGACGGCAATGAGGTCATTATCGATCGCTAAAACTTTTGCGCCGAGTTTTGCGATCGCAACACTGAGAATGCCCGAACCTGAACCAAGATCAAGGACATGGAGTTTAGGTTGGATATGACGTTCGAGCAGTCGCAAACTAAGAATTGTGGCGGGATGCAGTCCACTGCCAAAGGCGAGACTATTTTGCAAACGTAGGATAATTTCCTGTGGATTAGTAACCGTATAGTTTGAGTCAGCAGCAACAATTACCAAGCGATCGCCGATTCTTCTAATTAAGGAATTCTCAGGATTTTGGGCTATTTCTACTGGAAATGGCTTTTGGTCAATAACAAAGGTTTGTAATTCGCTAGTCAGCCCTGTGCGATGCAGTGGTGTGAGGATCGCGGCGATCGCGTCTATGCGTTGATGGATTTGCTGATCTTCAGACAAGTACATTTGAATGGTAAATGTCCATTTGGCATTGCGATCGCAATATTCACTAATCTGCATATCTTCGACTGCGATCGCATTGGCGAGTAATGTACAAACCCAATCAACGGCTTCGTTGGTGGTATCGAGAGTAAGTTCTATCCAAGACATAATAAATTTGCAAGCAATCAGGGAAGAAAGTTAACAACAGATCAATACCTTTATAATCTAGTAGCTATTTTTAATTTTTACCTACTTTCGATAGACGCGATATGCAAAATAAATCTGCTCGTTATTATGCATTTCTCTCGATTGGAGCTGCTATTTCAACGATCGCATTGAAACTAGGCGCTTATTCTTTGACTAATTCCGTAGGATTTTTATCCGATGCTCTTGAGTCGGTGGTTAATTTGGTAGCAGCGATCGGGGCAGTCTGGGCAATAACCTATGCTGCGAAACCGCCAGATGAAGAACATGTATTTGGGCATTCTAAAGCAGAATACTTTTCTAGTGGATTTGAAGGAGCATTAATTTTAGTGGCTGCGGTAAGTATTGCGATCGCAGCGATTCCGAGATTGTTAAATCCCCAACCATTAGAACAGATTGGCTTAGGCATGTTACTTTCATTAGTCGCATCAGCGATAAATGGAGGTGTAGCGCTAGTATTACTCAAAGCAGGAAAACGTCTGCACTCGATCACTTTACGTGCTGATGCTCATCATTTACTAACCGATGTGTGGACTTCCGTCGGTGTAATTCTAGGAGTATTATTAGTTTCAGTAACAGGTTGGTTGATTCTTGATCCCTTAATTGCTCTAGTAGTTGCTGCCAATATTGTTTGGACTGGAGTAAGACTGATCCAAGAAAGCGGCTCAGCATTGTTAGACGCTTCTATTCCCATAGAAGAAAGACAAATAATCGATGAAATTCTATCTCCCCACAATTGTCGGCAGATCAAGTTTCACGCTATTCGCACCAGAATTGCAGGTTCAAGAAGATTTGTTTCTTTCCATATTCTAGTCCCGGGGGCATGGACTGTTCAAGAAGGACATGATTTATGTGAAGAGATTGAGTCGGCTATCTGTAAAGCTTTACCAAATATGAATGTTCTTACACATTTAGAACCATTAGAAGATCCCAAATCATGGACTGATCAAGAATTATAAAAAAGGGAACGCTTCGCGTTCCTTTTTTATAATTTATTTCTAAATAGCACCAGTTTTGTTGGTTGATAATTACTTTTTAGTGATCTATTTCAAGCACCCATACCAGAATATTGCTTGATACCTTTACGCCATAGCCAGCGACTGATGACAAAAAAGATGCTCATCCATCCGATCATTATCCCAATTCCTTGCCAGACATCAATTGCTTTTCCCACTAGAAGTGCCGCAGGAAAATACACCATATAAGGGAATGGAGTCCACATGACAATATCGCGAACTAGTGGTGGAAATACATCCAAGGGAGCAATGATTCCTGATAGAAATATATATGCCAAATACCAAAGTTGCTCGATTGCACTAGCTCGTTCTGTCCAAAATGATAGGATACCAAACGTATACTGGATCAGGAATCTTAACAAAAATGCGATCGCAACGATAAATATGGCGATCAAACCTGTTGACAGTGAGGGAATCCAGAATGATTGTGGATAAAGTCCAAAAAATAGGGCGATCAATACTACAAGCATAGGCAGTCTCGCGAAACGCTCAGCAATGTGATTAATCAAATGATGCCAAAATGGATCGAGGGGTTGGAGTAACCGATGCGAAAGCTGCCCTGAAAGTAGTTCTTTCTCAAAGTCCCAAATCACCCAAACAATATTAAATTGACGTACCACAAATACCGCTAAAAAGTAACGGATAAACTCTAAAGCCGTAAAGCCAAAGCTGCCAGTTTCGGATGCTTTTAACCATGCACCCATCAAAATAAATGGTAAAGAGTTCGATAACAACCAGATAAAAAGTTCTGCTCGGTATTCGAGCATATAAGCGTAGTATGTTGAAAATAGCGTCCTAGCAACGCGAAGTGCATATTTAAGTCGCATAGATTTTAATAAAATAAATAGACTGTGGCGCACGCGCAGCGTGCGCCACAGTCTATTTATTTTATTAAAATCTATGCGACTTAAATATGCACTT
>CASBRC010000138.1 GCA_949128015.1 Synechococcales cyanobacterium PMM_0003 | reverse complement strand
GCGTGCGCCACAGCTTTTTGGGCTTTGTTGTACCTAATCATGCTGTTGGTATACTTATGGTGATATGTAGTCGTGAAAAAACTGTCTTAAAATCATGATATTCATCAACCCCAAAATAGACTTTGCTTTCAAAAAGATATTCGGTTCTGAAGACAGCAAGGATATCTTGATTAGTTTTCTGAACGCTCTAATCTACAACGAAAAACCGATCATTCATGATGTAGAGATTCTCAATCCCTACATCGCCCCCAAAATTCGTGGCGTTAAAGACACCTACCTCGACATTAAAGCAAAAATCAAAGATAGTGAAACAGGAGAGCAGCGTACTGTCATCATCGAGATGCAAGTATTGAATGTGGAAGGCTTTGAAAAACGGATTTTATACAATGCCGCTAAGTCTTATTCAACCCAACTCACATCTGGACAAAGTTACAATTTACTCAATCCTGTTATCGCATTGACAATTACTGATTTCGTGATGTTTCCAGAATTAAGTAATGTTAGCTCCACATTTGTTCTCAAAGAAAAAGATTTCCTAATCGACTATCCCATTTACGACATTGAATTAATTTTTGTAGAGCTTCCTAAGTTCAAGAAAAAGCTATTGGAACTAGAAACTATTGTGGATAAATGGTTGTATTTCTTAAACAGGGCTAGAAGCTTGACCGATGTTCCTGCCGCGATGGAAACTATACCTGAAATCAAAAAAGCTTTTTATATCGCAAATCAAGCGAATTTGACCCTTGACGAATTAGAAGATCAGGAGAAAAGTGAAATTTTTATTCAAGATCAGCGTGGTGCGGTTACAAAAGCTTTGCGACAGGGGCTAGAACAAGGGCTGGAACAAGGGCTGGAACAAGGACTAGAACAAGGACTGGAACAAGGGCTAGAGCAAGGACTAGAACAAGGGCTGGAACAGGGCAGAACGCAAGGACAAGAAGAAGGTGAGCAACGAAAAGCTGTTGAAATTGCTAGGAAATTGCTGGGTATTCTTGACGATCTAAAAATTTGTGAAATGACTGGACTGACGAGTGCTGAGTTGGAGGATCTAAAAACTTGATGCAATATACAGCGCAAGGCGCTGCCATAAAACCCAGATAATTTTAAAAAAAGTGCCGCGAAGTGGCATTTTTTTAAAATTATCTGTATCACTAAAACCCTCAATAGGCTGTAATCTGAATTTAGTGTTGTGGAAATCATGGGAATAATTACCAAACGTTCATCTAAAAAAATTCGGGCTAACGAGATCCTAATTCGGATCAAACGGCTCTATCCCGATGCAGTTTGTTCGCTTGACTACGAAACACCTGTGCAGCTTTTAGTTGCGGTGATTCTCTCGGCTCAATGCACCGATGAACGGGTCAACATGGTCACACCTAAACTTTTTGCGAGATTTCCTGATGCGATCGCAATGGCAAATGCCGATCTCGATGAACTAATGGAGTTAGTCCACTCCACAGGCTTTTACCGCAATAAATCTAAAAATATTAGAGGAGCCTGCGAAATGATCGTGCGTGACTTTGATGGCAAAGTCCCCAACACGATGGACAGCTTGCTCAAGTTGCCAGGAGTAGCCCGCAAAACCGCCAATGTCGTCTTAGCTCACGCCTATGGCATTAATGCAGGCGTGACCGTTGACACCCACGTTAAGCGTCTTACCAAACGACTGGGGCTAACTAAATTTGATGAGCCGATCAAGGTTGAACGAGATCTGATGGGTATGCTGCCCCAACGGGACTGGGAAAATTGGTCGATACGGATTATTTATCATGGTCGAGCTGTTTGTAACGCCCGTAAACCTGCTTGCGATCGCTGTGAGTTAGTCGATCTATGTCCATCTGCCACGATTAGTTAGATTTGAGAGGGTGCTTCTCACCCTCTCAAATCTAACTAAATTAGTACGCTTTATGCAGTAATCTGTGAAGTTTTCTAAAGATACTCACCTTTTATGCAGTGACATCAACGCTTATTCCCTAAAATGAAGACAAAATTCTCCCCGCAATCTTTACTTAATAAAGACTTATGACAGATTTTGTAAAACCATTCAAGAATGATCCCCAACTAGGGAATTTATCTACGCCTATTAGCGATTCAGCAATCGTTAAGGCATTCATCGGTAATTTACCTGCTTACCGCAAAGGCTTATCTCCTAGCCGTCGTGGTTTAGAAATCGGTATGGCTCATGGCTATTTCATCTACGGACCTTTTGCATTGCTTGGTCCCCTGAGAAATACTGAACTGGCTAGCCTTGCTGGCTTGTTGGCAACGGTCTGTTCAATTGTTTTGTTGACACTTGGCTTATCGATCTATGGTGAAACCGTTAGCACCAAAATTGTCACCAGTACTCCAATTGAAGTTCCTAATGAGTTAGAAACTTCTTCTGGTTGGAGCGAATTCGCTGGCAGTTTCTTAGTTGGTGGTGCTGGCGGTGCTGCATTTGCTTATTTCCTTAATTCTGTAGCGCCAATGCAAACAATCGCTGGTCTACTCTGGAATTAAGACTAGGCTCTGTATTGCCAAATTCAATACAAAGCGTCAATTTATCTCTTACTATCAGGAAAACTATCATCATGACTGCACACTACGCCGCTTCATATTTGCCTTATATTCTTGTACCTCTCATTGGGCTGATCTTGCCGATCGCTACAATGGGTTTACTTAACAACTACATTGAGAATCCTATTCAGGAATAAACTCTTTCTCAGACTTTTCTCTGAGTAAAAGTTTTGTGAAATTTTTCTCACTACATTTCTTAAAAAGCCGAGGCAATCGCCTCGGCTTTTTAATTAATTCTCTTGGTGATCACCAAAGCTAAGATAATAAATTATCTTTGTATAAAATCTATGTCGTTTCTGCGTTCATCAATATTTACAGTATTTGCAGTAATGGCATTTACAGTAATGGCGATCGCCTTGTTGCTCGCTTTACCTCTCAATGCCCAAGCGGACTCACTATCATTTAGCCATGCTCAGTTAAAAGGGCGAGACTTTTCAGGACAGTCACTTTTTGGCTCAGGGTTTGCTAATGCCAACATGGAAGGGGCAAACTTTGAAAACGCCGATGTTCGTGGAGCCGTATTTAGCGCCTCAATTTTGCGAAATGCTAACTTGAGAGGGACAGATTTTTCAAGCGGCTTACTCGATCAAGCCGATTTTGCTAAAGCCGATCTCAGTAACGCTCTATTAGTCGAAACGATTTTATTACGCAGTACTTTTGATTTTGTGAATATTGATGGTGCAGATTTCACTGACGCGATTATGGACGGAGCACAACGTAAATGGTTATGCTCCAAAGCTAAAGGCACAAATCCTAAAACAGGCGTTGATACTAGAGAGTCTCTAGAATGCAATTAAAAAGCCACCCAGTTAGGCGGCTTTTTGGTGTAACAAAAATGGAGAGTTTGCGGTGAGATTTGGTTAAGGAATTTTGCTAACTAAAAGAGCGATACCGACAAGAAAGCCACCTGTCAGGTAAAAGAATCGAACTACATGTAACTCATGCCAGCCGCTTAGCTCTAGATGATGGTGAAAAGGAGCCATTTTGAAAAGACGCTTGCCCATACCAGTTTCATCTTTAGTTGCCTTGTAATAGGAAACCTGTGCAATCACCGAAATTGACTCCCAGATAAAGATTGCGCCAATAATTAGAAAAGCCCAGAGCAAGTTACCGAGAATCGCCGTCGAAGCCAAAGCCCCACCTAAAGCTAGCGATCCCGTATCGCCCATAAATACACGAGCGGGATAACGGTTATGCCAAAGAAACCCTAAATAGCTACCACTCAGGCACATACAGAAAATGGCTAGCTCATTGTTTTGGGGAAACAGTAATAGCGCCATGCCGAATAATGCGATCGCACCCGTGCCACCCGCCAAACCATCTAAGCCATCAGTGAGGTTAGTCGCATTGCTACTACCAAGAAACACAAACAGAGCAAGCGGGAAAAACAACAGACCAAGGGGGATCACAAAACGCAAAGGCAAATTAATCGTCGCGAGTGCTTGCCAGTCTTGAGTTAGCGATAACCAAGCACAAAAACAAGCGGAGAAAAATGCTTGAAGTAAAAGTTTGGCACGAGGAGATAAACCTTTATTGGAATGGCGGCGCAAAATTTTCCAATCATCCAACCAACCGATAAAAGCAAAAGAAAGGGTTAGTAAACTGCATGCAAGTACTTTGCCATCAAAGCCAGACCATACTAACGCTAATAAAATTCCGACGGGTATAATAAATATTCCCCCCATCGTCGGAGTGCCTTGTTTCTTGAGATGAGCTTGTGGTCCATCTTCACGGATGATTTGTCCTGTCTTCAGACGACGCAATGCTGGCACTGCAAAAGTGCCTAAAGCTGCTACACCAGCACCACCAAAGGTAAAAGGAAGCAAAAGCTTTGAACTTATACTAGGATTTAGAAAAAGATCGACACCAACAATTAAACTTATTAAACCGATCGCTAAACCAAGTGCTAGGCTACTTCCTGTCGGAAATTTTGCTTTCCTAACTCTCACACCAGTATCAACCATTGCCGCTCCTCACACCCACATTAACCATCACACTTTTTTTAGATCGAGTTTTAGATCGAGATTTTGATCAGCAGCTTTTTGACAGCTTTTTGACAGATGATTAAATACCACCTGAATATACGCTCTTAGATACCAAATAATGACTACGTTTGTCTACAGTGTAACCAGTGAATTTTGATAATTCTTGGATCTTGACACTTAATCTTGTAGACAGCCTTTTAATTTGACCCTATTCAATTGCCCAACTAAATTTCCGATGACGAGTAAGAATTCTCGACAAATTGCTTTAGAAGCGCTGCGCTTGATTCAAAGACGCAAAGCCTATGCTGATGTAGCGCTTGACTGTACGCTATCACGGGCGAAGCAAGAAAACATAGCTCTCCTAGAAAGCGATCGCCGCCTGATCACCGAGTTAGTTTATGGATGTACGCGCCGCCAGAAAACTTTGAATGCGGTTTTGCAAAATTTCTCGCAAAAACCGACGACAAAATTACCGCCAGACTTATTAATAATCTTACAGATTGGTATCTATCAACTATGTTTTCTCGATCGCATTAAACCATCGGCAATTGTTCATACTACGGTGGAATTGGTTAAAGAAAATAATTTAAAGGGATTATCTGGCTTTACAAATGGGATCATGCGATCCATACTCAGAGCCAAAGAAAAGGAAGATATTCTCGCCAATATCAGTGATCCCGCTAGCTTTTATAGTTATCCTGAATGGCTAATTGATTTATGGACAAAAGAATTTGGACAAGATGCGATCGCAAATATTTGCAATTGGTTTAATCAAACCCCCCATTTAGATTTGCGGGTAAATCTAATACTTGCAACAAGGGATCAAGTATT
>CASBRC010000137.1 GCA_949128015.1 Synechococcales cyanobacterium PMM_0003 | reverse complement strand
TTGACTAAAAATAAAGCATCGTATTTATGGCATAGATCACATAGCTTTTTTGCGATCGCATAGCGAGTTGCATCTTCGCCATCTTTTTGACGATGTTGCACAATCTGCACGCCACCTTGCAAAGCTGACTCAACCACTGACTCGATATGATCAACGGGCATCGTTACCAGATATAAACTCGCAGCTTGCAACTTTTGACGGCGAATTTGACCAATATTAGTCACTTCATGGACAAGCAATTGGCTCTCAAGGGTATAGACCTGATAGCGCATTTGTTTCATCGCTTCGCCCATATGTGGGTCAATGACTTTGGCATATTCTTCTAAAACTCTCAGAGCTTCTTGCAAGCGTCCCATATTCGCTCTAAGAACTGCTTGAATATCAGAGCGAATGACTTCATTAGCATGGCTTAGCCCTGTAGCAGGATCGTCAGGAGTATTACGGGCGCGGCGAAATTCCTCTTTGTGCCATTGGGCGAGTTCTTGGCGCATGTGTTTGCAGCGATCGCACAAATTCACATCTTCTAATCCAAAGCGACACCATTCTTCAATGGTGCGTAAAGCTTCACGGGCGCGATCGAGATTAGCATCGAGGATGCGATAGATGATTTGTTGGGACATATGAAAAACCATATTAAAAGTGGCGTGCAAAGCACGCCACTTTTAATATATAGGAGCGCAAAGCCGCTTCGATTATCTAAAAGTCAAATTCAAAGTCTGGTTCGGCGCGTAACTTACCTAAGCCTAATTCTTTATCATCGATGAGTTTGATTTCGTAATAGCCCAAAATATGGTGCGGCGCAGGATTAGCGCGAGAAGCGCCAGTAATGCCCATAGAAACAATCACGCAGATATTGCCCTTAGTGATTTTGGCGCGTTGTTTCCAGCGTTTGTGATGTTCACCATTGAGCGTGGACTTGTCAAATTCACCAAATAGATGGAGGTCATCATTACCCATCACCATTAAGCCGAGCTGACAAGTATTGCCAAAAATATCTTCGGCGGGGTTAAAGCACAAAGACTCGATCCCATCAAAACTATTAATTTGCTCGATCAATTCCAAAGCCTTGGGGCGGGAAGTCTGAATCATCAAGCCTGGTAAACCTTCACCTTTTTTCGCCGATGCGGTCGCAGGAATTGCATCAGAAAATTGATGATGAATATTGGCTTTGCGTAAAAAATCCACCTGTTCCCAAGGGATAGTCATCATATTAATGATGGCATTGTCTGGCCAGAGATCTTCACTGATCAGTGGTGAATCATCATCATCGTCATCGTCATCTTCTTCGACTAATTGATGTAACTCATCAGCCAGATCAGGCATGGTCTTAACGACAACCTTGATTGTTTCCTCAACATCACTATCGAGATCACTATCGAGATTTGGCGCATAAATCGTATAAGTGCCTGAAAGCTTGCCAAAATTAGTGTTCAACTTCTTATGGTGCTGTTCCCAAAATTTATTGAGGGCTTCTAGGGCAACTGTTAATGCGATCGCTTCTTCATCATAGAGATAAGGTCTACCACCTTCAAGGGGGTGCAAAGCTCCATAAATGGGCTTCATCGGTGTAGTTGCGGCAGGTAGGGGTCTAATTTTCCCTCGAAATGGAAATGGTGGTAGATCATCTTCCATATCCAACTCAGGCGTTTCAAAAAGATTAAACAGGCAATCTTGATGTAAAAAAGTTTCCTCAATATCATCTTCGGAATTACCTGAAACAATCCGATGCCGAAAATTGACGAGTGACTCTTCAGAACGGTAAAAAATTACACCCTGTTCTAGCCCCATTTTTCCCATGACGACTGCATAAAGGCTATCGAGATCCCAGCGATCGATCTTGATCGAAATCACCTGATGATCCCATAGTGTATCCCAAGGTGCGTTTTGCCATAGTTGCTCAGACTGCTTGTACAAGGCGGCGGCAAATTTTTCTGGCACAACAGGCGGATTTGCCGTAAAGCTTTCTAAAATATGCTCAAAAATCTCGTCAATTAAGGGCAAGTGTTCGACATATTCGACCGATATCCCTAAATCTTGGAGTACTCCACGCAAATAAAACTGGAGTTCGCGATCGCATACCAAGATCTTTTGGGGCAAAGATGGCTGAGCAGGGCTTTGGGGATGCTCGATTGATTGTAATAAGGCACGGACAAAGGCTTCTTGTCCTACAGCCGAATCCACTACATCCATAGAACGTACCATTCCCATCGAGCCATCTACCCATAAAATGCAGTGGGGCTTAGACTCTTCATCATGGGCATGAAGGGGGATTATGTTGGAAGAGTCTTGTGGTTGACGGATCTTAGCGGGTAAAGCCCGACGATCGCCTTCCCAAACCGCAGATGACTGCTTGAGTTTTTTGAGGCGACGAAGAGTAGATTTGTTTAGCGTAGTCATCGAAAATATTCTCTAGATTTGCCACTCTTAAAGAAATGCATAAGAGTACATTGATCGATTTAACTATGATATGGCGAGAAATTGCTAGATTTGATCAGAAATTATAGCAATCGCTAGTTAGAACGTAGCTCAGAATGATCTAGTCCTACCATCATTCTAGATTTTAGCGATACAATTGCTGTAGGTGTAACCTAAATCTAAACAATAACCCAAACTATATTTCTGCATTTATGGACGAGCTAAAACCGATTCTCAATGAGTTCTTAGGGCAACCCGTTGCATTTTTTGGTGGACTCGTTTCGGGCTTTCTCAAGCTCGATCTCCAACAAGATCCCTTAAAGGGTTGGCTAGAAAAGCAAGGAGCAACACCGACTACGGGGAGCGCTGCTAGCAATAATGGCAAAAATGATGGACCACAATCTATTTCTATCGACTAAAACTAATAAAAGGTAGAGGCGGCGCAACGCGCCGCCTCTACC
>CASBRC010000136.1 GCA_949128015.1 Synechococcales cyanobacterium PMM_0003 | reverse complement strand
GTTACTCACCACGAAGACTTCTCGCAAAAATAGAGCATTTCCACAGGGAAAAAGCAGAATATCTAACGCGATGCGTCTTTTATAAATAGCGTTTAATTTGCTTTTTCCGATAGAGTGATCTGTAAAATTGTGGAGCTAAAATCTCATCACATTTCGCGCAATACACGATCGCCTCAAAATCTTTGATAGAAACATCTAGCCCGATCGTGTAGCAAATTTTGCACTAGCTCTTAGGGTTTAGTATTCTCACATCATATAAAAAGCACCCTAGCCAATGTTTAGGATGCTTTTTGTTTGTTAATTCACTGTAGCGTTTGTTAATTCACTGTAGCGGCGACATTTTGGTTAGTGCTGTGGTGGAACCATTTAAAAAATAAACGCCCATTTGAGAAACTACAAATTCCGGTGAATTGTGCGTTTAAACATTTTTGAAGCTCAGATCCGCGCCTTTTCATTTGTTTGCTCCTTTCCTTTAACCTTATGTAATTAGTATCAGGCTTTTTCAAGATTGTGTCGGTGACGTGGTCAGCATTGACTTGTGATCATTATCACTTGTTCTAAAAATTATCCTAGCCAAATTTTGGCGATGCTTTTTTAACTGTATAGCTTGCGTGTAGATAAAGTACTAGAACCCTTATACAGCAAAGCTTTTATGGTAAGATGGAGGGATAAAATTAAACCCCAAAAAGGAAGTATGACAGTATCAGGCAAGTTAGAAATAACGATCAAAATTAATGAACTCCCTGCGATCGCTTCAACGGATAAAAATGGCTGGATCACTTTTTATATCGATTGCGACGGACGTACATTTACCGCGACGGTGAAGCCGAAGGTTTTCAAAAAGTTGCAAGATGCTCAAGCTGATTTTCCGATGTGGGTCGCGGCGATCGCAGGTAAGTTGGGTAATGCGACAGAGGATGGCTTTATCTTGGATGAGCCAAATATTCAAGTCTTTGAGAAAAAGCCGAAGGAAGCGAAACCTGTTGATGTGACTTGAAGCATTGGTAGCTAGAAAAGTAGTATCTGTAAGATAGATTTACAATTTAGATTTCATCGGTGCAGATTAGATTTCATCGGTGCAGATTAGAAGCATCCCAACTTTGGGATAGCCAATGGGTTTACTAAATCATCAAGTCCCATTTGCATGTCATGAATAAATGCAGTAAGTCCTGAGCTACCGTGCGTCCATAAAATGTCGATTGGTTCGGTATAACACTCCTGTATTTTTACGTTAATTTCTTCGCCTTTTTTTGCATTCATGGGATACCAAATGGTGAGGCTTAGTCCTGAAATATCCTCAAAAAGTTCAAACCAAAACTTATATCCCTCGTAAGGAGATCCGACACCTAAAACTAAAACCGCAGAGTCGAATTCGACACTATCCCACGGGACGAATTCATCACAATGATTGAGTACCCATACTGAATATTGCTCACCTGTTTTTGGGTTACGCATAAAAAATCGCTTAAATGTTCAAAATACTATTTCAGTAAACTTCGTAGAGCGCTAGCACCTTTTCTTCTTTCGCGAAGAATACGATCATGCTCTTTGTAATCGATGCCTTGCACCGCTAATGCACGGCGGCGATTTAGCTCGGTTAGAGAGATGGGAATACGTGGATTTTTTACCATGTTGTTTTTCTGCGATGTATGAATCAAGATTTTAGGCGATCGCTATCTAGTTTTTTGGCGTTCTAGCAAACTGTTCACGGATTTTGGATCGGCATTAGCCAAAAATTGCGCGATCGCCTCTTCGACAATTATTTCTTTGTACGGAGCGTCAGCTTTGCCGAGGTCAAGCTGTAGTTGCAAATGATATCTGTCAAGCTGTTTCAGAATTTCTTCGCTCAGTTGAAATGTGGACTTGCGTATTGTTGACTTGTCAACTTGCTGGGATGTTGGCAAGTTATCAAGTTGTTGGGTTGGCTTGACGTGCTGCTGTTTAGGTTTTGACTTTTCTGCTTGTTGTATTGCTGTATTGTCAACTTGTTGGCTTTCTGACTTGCTAGCTTGTTCGAGACTAGCGAAAACGCTTTCAGTCGAGCTTAGAGGGTCGTTGTTATCGGTCAAACGGGCGCGTTGTTTTGCCATTTATTTTTCTCCTGCTGCGATTAAATCGGCGATCGCTTGGTAAGGTTGGACTAGCTTTTTGTCACCTGCATAAATGTTGATCGGTTCGCCAGCTAGGTTCGATTCGGCAAACTTGACGGACTTGGGGACAGGCTCAAAAACATGAATATTCTGCAAGCGTTTTTTTAGGGAAGCGAGAACGTCTTGAGTCATGACGGTTTGCATTTCTGCCATCGTGGGCAAGACTCCCAATATCTTTAAGTCTGGATTGAGTCGCTTTTGGACGCTTTGAATTGTTTCTAATAAAGCAGCTAGTCCTTTGAGTGCAAAAAACTGACATTGGACAGGGATTAAGACAGCATCGGCAGCAGTTAGTCCGTTGATGGTTAGCAGACCTAAGCTAGGAGGGCAATCGATCAGTATGTGCTTGAACTTATGCTCGATCGGTTCTAGATATTCCTTTAATAAGCCAAAGTTTCCGACTTTCGATAAAATTTCTGGTTCGCCTTTGGCTAAATTAATGTCACTGGGGATGAGCATGAGTCCGCTTGATGTTGTCATTAAGGCATCGTTAGCAGTAGCTTTTTCGGTGATTACTTCATAGCTAGTAATTTGATTTTCGGCTACTTCTACGCCTAAACCTGTTGTGAGATTTCCCTGCGGATCGAGGTCAACTACTAAACAAGAACCAGTTTTTATTAGCAATCCGCCTAAGCTGATAACACTTGTAGTCTTTGCTACGCCGCCTTTTTGATTGGCACAGGCGATAATCATAAAGTTGTATTGTTGACTTGTTAGCAATATATAAATACAGCAATATGACTTAATTTGCAAGTCATATTGTTGACTTGTCAGAAATCTATCAAGTCAACTTGCTACCAACTTTGTAGAAGTGCTTTTTTACGATCGCTACTCTCTAAAACTTGAGTGCAGGACTCCCAGTTAACTTTAGTTTGAATTTGGTTGTATTTCATTTCAAAGGGATGCTGGTCAGGAAGTTTATCGATGGTCTGTTTCGCTTCTGTCCGATCGCCTAATGCTTCATCTACCCAAATCGTTTGGAGGGTGTCAGGGATTTGTCCAAACATTTGATGAATCGATTGCAGTCGATCGCTTAGGAGGTCGCGCACTCGATCTTCGACTGAGCCTTTGTAGCGCATATTGTAGACAAGGACTGTCTCGCGGGTTTGACCGATCCGTTGAATTCTACCTTTACGTTGTTCGAGGCGGGTGGGATTCCAAGGTAAATCGAGATTGATTAGACTACCTAGTTTTTGCAGATTTAACCCTTCACTGGCAGCATCCGTGCCAAGGATGAGTCGAATTTCACCTGACTGCACCATTTTTTTGAGGACATTGCGATCGCAACGGGTATATTCACCGTTACAAATATGTCCAGATTTTTGTCCACCTGCATAAATACCGATTACTTCTTGGTTTGGTAGATCGCGGGTAAGTTGATTGGCAAGCCACCATACAGAGTCAAAATATTG
>CASBRC010000135.1 GCA_949128015.1 Synechococcales cyanobacterium PMM_0003 | reverse complement strand
TGGGGCGCAGCATAGGACTACTAAAGGCTTTGTCGATTTTAACTTTTGCCAAAAATTCACTGGCGCGTCTAGCTTGAGCATGACCGTTGTTATTCAATGGCACATCGATTTGTCCTTGGAAACGCTTTTGTCGATTCCACTCGGTTTCGCCATGACGGACTAGTAATAAACGTGGTCCATTATGATTTTTCTTGACAGGTGGTAATGGTGAACCTGAAATATCTGCAAGATGGCTTGCGAGATTAAGTGATTCGAGTTGTACGCCATCGCCGATGCTTGTACCTTGAAAATTGAGGACGCTAATGGCGCAGTTAACTTGCTGAATATTGTGATAAAGACTTACAGGAATACCGATCGCAGAACAAATCAAAGCGCGATTGATGCCGCTATGACCAACTAGCAAAATTGTTTTACCTTGATTAGCAGGTAAAATCTCTGCCCATAAAGCTTTAGCTTGCTCGAAGAGGTCAAGTATGGGATAGCGATCGCCTAGTTGAAATTTTTCTGGTTCATTTTGCCAGAGATGATATTTGTCAGGAAACTGCTCTTTAACATCATGGGAAATCATCGATTCCCACTCGTTGAGATTTATTTCTAGTAAACCCTCGGTGGCAGCTAACTTTGGCGGATTGAAATTCTCAGACAGAATCAGTTTGGCCGTATGCTGAGCGCGGACAAGTGGACTTGCATAGGCAACGTCAATATTTAGATTTGCCAAAGCTTTTCCCGCAAGCTTAGCTTGATGTTTACCCTTATCAGTTAAGACGGACTGTAAGTCTGGGCGATCATAATTACCCCGTCCTTGGATTTTGCTTAGGATATTGAAATTACTTTCGCCGTGACGGACGATAACTACTCGCGTACTCAGAGCCTTACCCTCATTTTCTTTAATTTTTTGAGGTTGGAGATATGACTGCGCCGTGTCTCCAACACAACTAAATAGGTGGACATAATAATAACCCAAACCCAAAAAGCTGTGGCGCACGCGCAGCGTGCGCCACAGCTTTTTGAGTTTGATATTTAATTATGTCCATCTACTTAATATTAAAACACTATTAAGAAAATGTTACGCTCAATACTACGCTATGATACTAAGATAGGCTTAAGTTAGATGCTAGCTGAATCGCATCTAGTGGCTAGTTAAGCAACCGAGCTTACAAACCATAATCATAAACTTGAATCATCAAGTACGCTGTTTTACCTATAGGCTGAATGCTATAGGCAGATGGTGTAAGCACCTTTTAGATAGTTTAAATAAACGCCAGTCTAAGAAATAACTTAATTCTTTTAACGAAACCCCACCAATTTTCCATACAAAGTAATATGTCTCGTTATCGTGATGTCAGAGCAGACACAGCAACCATTTACGAGCTTCGGTACATAGCTAGGTAAATGGTTGACGATAGAGGCGGCTTGCTGCTTGAAATTTTTTCTTGTTTTCGTTATTGGTATGTTCTGTTGTAAAGCCCCTTAAAAGACTTCTTAAGTCTTTGTTATAAGTAGCTAAGCATACAAAAACTAAAAGCCCAAAAAAGCTGTAGCGGATGCGCAGCGTATGTTATAGCTTTCAGGATTTATATTTAATTATGCAAAACTACTTAATTTAAAGGGTTGGAAAGATATTTTTTTAATATTTTTTTATACGAAGTATAGAAAAAATGTTTTTCAGGTAGGTTCTTAGGCTGGCTCTCTTGAATCGAAGAAATTCTGAGGAAATTGAATGCCAAAGCAAATAATTATTGCGGAGCAGTATCGAATTGCTGCTGTATTTAGTGAAGATCAAATTGAAGAAATCGTTGTCGCCGCAGGAACTCACCAAGTTAGTGATATTTACCTAGGCGTTGTCGAAAATGTTTTAACCAGTATTGATGCAGCATTTGTGAATATTGGCGATGGCGATCGCAATGGCTTTATTCACATTACTGACCTTGGACCTCTAAAAATGCGGCGATCGTCTGGCTCGATCAGCGATCTAGTCGTACCGCAGCAGCGTGTGCTGGTACAGGTAATGAAGGAGCCAACGGGTAATAAAGGACCACGCCTAACTGGGAATATCTCTTTGCCCGGTCGTTATGTTGTGCTGCTGCCTTTTGGTCGTGGTGTAAACCTATCTCGACGCATTCGTAGTGAAGCTGAACGTAACCGTCTTCGGGCTCTTGCCATTTTGGTAAAGCCTGCTGGTATGGGCATTTTGGTGAGGACTGAGGCTGACGGGATGTCTGAGGAGCAGATTATTGAGGATCTTGATAATTTGCAACGCCAGTGGGAAGGCATCCAGCAGGATGTAGCTACTACGCGTCAGCCGACTTTGCTCGATCGCGAACGAGATTTTGTGCAACGGGTTTTGCGTGACTTATATAGCACTGAAGTTAATCGGATCGTCACCGACACCGCTGATGGTCTACGCCGCATTAAACAGCATTTGCTAGGCTGGGGTGATGGCAAAATCCCTAATGGATTAATGCTGGATAATCATCGCGAGCGTACACCAATCTTGGAATATTTCCGTGTAAATGCGGGTATTCGTGAAGCACTAAAGCCTAGAGTCGATCTTCCTAGTGGTGGCTATATTATTATTGAGCCGACGGAAGCATTGACCGTAATCGATGTTAACTCTGGCTCATTTACCAAGTCGCAAACCTCTCGTGAGACTGTTCTGTGGACTAACTGTGAAGCTGCTTTAGAAATTGCTCGTCAAATTCGTTTGCGAAATATTGCTGGCGTAATTGTCGTGGACTTCATTGACATGGACACTCGACGCGATCAATTGCAGTTGCTCGAACACTTTAATAAAGCTTTGAAATCGGATAAGTCACGTCCTCAAATCGCACAACTCACAGAACTAGGACTAGTTGAGCTTACTCGTAAGCGTCAAGGTCAGAGCATCTATGAATTGTTTGGTCGCCCTTGTGCCACCTGCGGTGGTTTGGGGCATTTGATGCATTTACCAGGTGAAGCGGCGGGGCAACCTGTTGATGCCACATCACGGACTTGGGAATCAAAGCAATCCAATCAGCTTGATTTTACGTCTGAGTATGAAGATGGAGACTCTGATCTGGGCGGTGGACTGGAGCCGAATTTGGTTAACCATCCTAGCTATCAAGAACGGGGCAATCTGCGTAGACGCGGTAAACGAGCAACACTCAGCAAGGATGCGCGTGAGTCGCGTGAGCCAGAAAAAGTTACACCTGTTGTCGATGTGCGATCGCGATTTGAGCCGCGTATTGAACCAACAATTGAGCCACGCTTTGAACCACGTATCGAACCACGCATTGAACGTGAAGTAGTAACTGATCGCACAGTACCAACCAAGCTAACTTTGCCCAGTATTACTGCCAATGTTTTGCCGACTAAGGCGATCGTTGAGACAAGTGAAGAATTGATTGAGGTGATTGACGAAGCCCTTGTAGTTGCTCCAGAGAATCTAACTGAGCGACCTAACAAGCGAGAAATCCGCACCAAGGTCATTGAACCACCTGAATTGATTGTTGTGGAAATGACTGAGGAAGAACAGGATGTCTATTCATTAATCGGTATTTCGCCATTGGTATTAGTTGATCGCGAAGTCAAAGATCCTCGCAATGTGATTGTGACAGTTGCTTTACCAGGTCAAGCGCCTAAGATTGCCAATAATATGGGTAATTTGCGATCAATTTCAGAATCAAATATTGAAACAAGTGAGTCAAATTCTGATTCTGGGTTTGAATCAACCACTGAATCAAACAGCTCTTCAGAGCGAGAAGACAACTTGGATGAAAGACTTGATGAGCCTGAAATTGCTGATTTAACAACTGAGGTTGTCACTATTAGTCCCATGATTAATCCTGTCAAAGTTAATGGCACTAGCGGCGTGATTTTAAGAGTCAATCGGGCGCAACCTGTCGATTTTATTGACAAAGAAGAAAGTTCCGATCTAAGAGCTGACTCTTCGGAAACTTCTAAAGAGTTTGTCCCAATCCAATCTCCCGAAGCTTCACGACGCAAGCGATCTTCAGCTTCACAGCTTTAGGCAAGACAAAAAAGGAGGCGCTTTGCGCCTCCTTTTTTGTCTTAAAAAATGAGATCAATATCTAGTTTTTTAAGGTTAATTGCATATAACTTGTACCCTGATGTATCGGAAGTGGCGATCGCTAATAAATTAATATCAATCGGTGCGATCGCAGTTACTTCGCCATCAATAATCAAATTATTAATACTATTGCCACGTAAATCTAACAGCATCAAAATTGTTTGAGCGTCATTATATTTAGCCGTAATTGCATATCCCCAAGGCGTTGCGATCATGATTAAGGCTGCGTATTCTAGGGGGATTCGCACTAGTCGATAGGGCTTGAGATCAAGTAGAAATATATTTTTATGATTACCTGCGTCTCGCAAAAGTACGCGATCGCAAGTAAATGTAGCAATCGCAGCATCGATCGGGATCGGTAAAGATAGCCGATACATAATATTGCAGCGCCGAGAAATAACGATCGCCCGACTTTCATTGGTTTCAGGTTTATTTGCGATCGCTAACAAATGATGTTGATCAAAGGCAATGATGCAGCTTAAATCTCTAGTTGCAAACTCTAAGCGCATGGCTCTGCCATAAACTAAATTTCGGATTTCTAGTTGCTTACCCGTACATACGGCAAACCAATCGCCATAGGGTGAAATGGCCCATTTAAATGGTTGAGCTAGGGGTTGAGCTTGGTATAAAGATTTTGGTTTTCCCTGCCCAAACTGATAAATTGAGCGCTTGGTGATCACAAATAAAGTTTTCCGCGCGAAAGCAATCGACTCAATCTCATATTCAGATTTAACGATTTGTTCTGATTGATCGAGTGTCAAGCTATGCCAATGCAAAAGGAAACTGGAAGTACTATAAAAACGTGATTTTTCGGCTCCAACTAATCCAATGATTTTTTCAGGTATATCTTTTTGGGCAAAATGTTGAGATTTTTCAGAAAAATATACGGTCGTACAACTTTCAGCATTTAGCCCTGTTTTAACAAGGCTAAAGTCTTCATAGCGAATTAACTCTAGATCTAGCCGCATCTCACGGGCTGAGGTATATCTTCGTTTCGGCAATTTTTCTAGCGATCGCGTAATAATTGCGGCAAGCGATCGCGGCAAACTCTCAGGAATCATCACCCGTTGATTTAGATGAGCATTCATCAACTCCGTGGGCATTCCCGAAAAAGGACGCTTACCCACTAAAAGCTCATACAAAATAATCCCCACCGCATAAATGTCCGATCCTGCTGAAAACTGACCATAAAATCGCTCAGGAGCCATGTACCCTGGAGAACCAGTGTTGTTACTGTCAGAATCGATTTCTTGACTAAGTCGAGCAATCCCAAAATCAGAAATTTTGGCAAGCCATCCTTGAGCAGTAATCTTTAACAGGACATTTTCAGGTTTGATATCGCAATGAATAATGTTGGCATTATGGGCATGTTCTAATCCCAGTAAAATATCATTTATCAAGTCCAAACATTGATGTACTGATAACGTTTTACTGAAGTTCATCACATCTCGTAATGTCCCTCCTTCGCAGTAGTCCATTACTAAATAGCGATAATTTTGGTGATGCATCAGCGCAGTGCAAGCAACAATATTTTCATGCTGTAAAGTCAATAAAAATCTCAGCTCACGTAAGAGCTTACTGGTCGGAAATCTTTTGTGTTCCAGTTCTTTGAGAGCAACCAATTTGCCAGTATCTTTCACTCGCGCACACAAAACCTTGCCAAATTGCCCTCTACCAACTAAGCCCAAGATTCGATATTTGGAAAACTGCGAGGTGGATTTTTCATTCATACAGGCATAATCGAGACTCTGGAAAATTAAAACTGGTTGAGAATACAGCGCCTTGCGCTGCCATAGAACCCAGATAATTTTTTGAAAGTGCCGCGAAGCGGCACTTTCAAAAAATTATCTGTATCACTCAAACCCAAAAAGCTGTGGCGCACGCTGCGCGTGCGCCACAGCTTTTTGGGTTTTGTATTTAATTATGTCTATCTACTTAGCGGTTACTACGCTAAGCTTACTCTCTATCTCAACCCAAAATGCTTAAACAGAGATGGCTTTAAGCTTAACAATATTGCCCCAAACCATGATGCTTAACATTTCGTTGCAAAACAACTAGAGAGATGTCCAAAGATTGTCGATATCATGGTAGGAAGCGATATATAAAACGTAATATTTCTCAATCAAATCCTTAGTCAAATTTATGAGTCAAGCTTCTGCGTCCGCCGATGTCCCTAGCATGGGTCGTCGCCAGTTTATGAACTTAATTTTAGGAGGGGCAGCAGCCGTAACTACCCTTGGAGCCGCTATACCCTTTGCCGCTTATTTTGTACCTACTTCCCGTGGTGGTTCAGGTGGTGGCGTTGCTGCTAAAGATGCACTTGGTAATGATGTGCTTGCTTCAAAGTTCTTGAGCGATCATCAAGTAGGTGATCGCGTACTTGCCCAAGGACTCAAAGGCGACCCCACTTATATCATTGTTGCTGATAACAACGAAATTGCTTCCTATGGATTGAATGCAGTTTGTACTCACCTTGGTTGCGTTGTGCCTTGGAATGTTGCCGAAAACAAATTTATGTGTCCTTGCCATGGCTCACAGTACAACGCTGAAGGTAAGGTTGTACGCGGACCCGCGCCATTATCGCTAGCGCTTGCCCATGCCACAGTCTCCGATGATGTTGTGCAATTTAGCACTTGGACAGAAACTGATTTCCGCACCAATGAAGCACCTTGGTGGTCTTAAGAACCGTATTTCTAGAAACCTTGCAAGCTTTCTATTGCCAAAC
>CASBRC010000134.1 GCA_949128015.1 Synechococcales cyanobacterium PMM_0003 | reverse complement strand
CTGCGCGTGCGCCACAGCTTTTTGACTTTTACTTAAACCTTGCTGCTGAGAATGTCACGTCTTAGGGCATTTTGAAAATCTTCTAAATGGGATTTATGTTGTGGCAGCCAGACATGCCCTGTTTCAGTGTCCATTGGTGGCAACACATCATAAATTGGCTCTTGCAAAAAGTATGTTTCCTTTAATTGTAGTAGCCATGCTGATTGCCCTCGATCTTCTACCCTTGATTGAATATCGATCAGACTTGTTGGCGCAATATCAAGCTGTTGATCTAGCTCAAAATCTATTTCTAAGTTACTGCGATCGCAAGGAAAAATGGCATCAATTGTGGCTAGCCCTTGTAATGCAACCGCAGGAAAAGTATCCGCATCAAAGCCAAACTCATCCATAAGTTGTCTACAGATATGGGCAGATTCGGGATTGTCGGGATAGCCAAGGGAATGAATTAATACCCTACTACCAATAGAAGTCTTGATAAACTTAGGTGGATTAAAAACAACCAAAGTTGTATAGACCCTTGCTAAGTAGCAAACTGCTTCTTCAGGACATAGAGAGATAGCTACTGTTATCGAAGCGCGATCGAGCATGAGGTCAAAATGCAAGTACTTTTAATGTTTAAGTTAGTCAGCATACAACGATTAGTGGTTTTAAGCTTTGCTGCAAATGACTTAATCTTGTTTCTGAGATTTATGGCTTAAAACCCAAAACCCAAAAAGCTGTAGCGCATGCTGCGCATGCGCTACAGCTTTTTGGGTTTCATTATATTGACCGACTAGTTCTTTGACGGCAAGTTCAATCGATCGGGTTTGGTATTAACTTTGACTTATTCAAAGACACTTTGGCAAGATACTTAATAACAGCATGAAGCGCCAAAGATCCTAATAAGTAAATAATGAGTTTTTAATCATGTTTTCCAGCGAAGTAAAAAATATGGATCGTGAAGCAGATTTAACTTCACTAGTAAATTCAGGAAAATCTGTTCTAAAACCTATACAAATTCTTTCTCCTCAAGAATTAAATGTTTTAAATGCGAAGTCTAACCTGAAAGGTAGCTTACAATTAGCGGGACATCTCGCAGTCATGGCAGGTAGTGGCTACCTTTGGGGAGCAAATATGCAGAACATCAGCGATCGCTGGTATATTGCATTACCTGCGCTAGTTCTCTATGGATTTAGTTTTGCGATCATGTTCGCGCCGCTACATGAAGCGTCTCACCGCACTGTTTTTACCAATAATCAAGCAAATGATGCCCTATTTTGGTTTGCAGGACTCCTATCTTTTTATAATAGTACTTTCTATCGGCTCTATCATAAATGGCATCATCGCTATACGCAGATTCTTGATAAAGATCCTGAACTTAGCGATCGCAAACCCATTAATCTCAGCGAATATATCATTGAAATTAGCGGACTTAATTGGTGGATCGGCAAGTTTCGCAGACATTTTCTGACGGCGATAGGCAACTTAGATAATTGTCCATTTATTCCTGAAAGCGCTCGTGCTGAAGTAATTAGTTCAACTCGTTTACAGCTATTGGTTTATGCAGTTGCGATCGCAATTTCTGTATATTTTCAACAGCCTTGGTTCTTGACTTATTGGCTATTACCTCTAGCCGTCGGTCAGCCATTTTTGCGATTGATTCTTTTAGCAGAGCATACCGATCGCCCCAATACCGACGATATGCTCACTAATACTCGTACTACGCTCACCCTTGCGCCTTTACGCTTCTTGATTTGGAACATCTCCTACCATGCCGAACATCATCTCTATGCTTCTATTCCCTTTCATCAACTAGCCGCAGCCCATGAAAAACTAGGCTCTCATTTTAAAGGTGTGGAAAATGGTTACATTAATGTCCATCGGCAAATTATTGCTAATTTCGATACCAAGACCGAGAACTTGTCAGCATGAATGTTTTTAAGATTGAGAACTTTCAACTTCAATGTGGTGCTGTTCTGACCGAAGCAAGACTGGTTTATCAAACCTATGGCGAATTAAATTGCGATCGCACTAACGCGATTCTCTATCCCACCTCTTACGGAGCGCAGCATCCTGATATTGAGTGGCTGATTCGTGCTGATGGCATTCTCGATCCGACTCGGTGGTTCATTATCATCATTAATATGTTTGGTAATGGACTATCGAGTTCGCCGAGTAACTGCACAGAATGCGGTTTAGCTGAGCAGGGTTTCTGGTTTACGCATCTGGATAATGTCACTGCTCAGGAGAAATTACTGCGCGAAATCTTTGGAATTGAACGCCTAGCCCTAGTCTATGGCTGGTCGATGGGCGCACAGCAAGCCTATCATTGGGGTGCATTATATTGCGATCGCGTTGAACGGATTGCCGCAGTTTGTGGCACAGCGCGGACTACTGACCATAATAAGATTTTTCTTGAAAGTTTGCGATCGGCGCTCACTGCCGATCCGACATGGAATGGAACTAGTTTTGATGGCATTCCCGATCGCGGTTTTCGCACTTTTGCGAGAATCTATGCGAGTTGGGCAGCTTCTCAAGCCTTTTATCGCGAGAGATTGTATTATCAATTTGGTTATGAATCTCTCGAAGATTATCTCTTGCGTGGTTGGGAAGCTGGCTATCGTAAGCGCGATCCGCGAAATTTGATGGCGATGATTGATACTTGGCTGCGTTGTGATGTGAGTGATAATCCTATTTATCAAAAAGACTATGCCCTCGCGATGAAATCCATCCAAGCAAAAACTTTGGTGATGCCGAGTACTACGGATTTGTATTTTACGCCTGAAGATTGCGATCGCGAAGCAGCGATGATTCTTAATGCTACATACCTGCCCATCCCTTCAATTTGGGGACATCGCGCTGGTAATCCCTATCAAAACCCTGAAGATGCCGAATTTATCCGTCAAGCTGTTTGGGAATTGTTAAGTTTTGATTCACTCAGTTTCTATCAAGACAATCAAGCCGAAATTAACGACTACATCAAGCGCAATCAAGTCCCCCATGAATTAATTCATCCTGCCGTGAAAGCTAGATTTCCCAATCCGTGATGAATATTTTCGCTTCGATATAAATTCTATTAAGACCCAAACATTATGACTAAGGCTCTATCTGAAATTGCTCAAGAAAAAGGGATTCGTTACTTTCTTATTTCCTTTACCGATCTGTTTGGAGTGCAACGCGCTAAATTAGTGCCAACCGCAGCGATCGACTCGATGGCAGTCAATGGTGCAGGATTTGCAGGATTCGCCACATGGCTCGATATGACACCCGCCGATCCTGATATCTTCGCGATTCCTGACCCGAATAGCCTTTTCCCTTTACCTTGGCAGCCCGAAATTGGCTGGATGCCAGCCGACTTATACATGAATGGACAGCCCGTTGTCCAAACTCCGCGCTATGTTCTCAAACAAGCCCTCAGCCAAGCCGAAGCCCTTGGCTATCGCGTTAAAACTGGTGTGGAATGTGAATATTTCTTACTCTCAGCCGATGGTACAGATATTTCTGATTTATGCGATCGCGCTAGTAAGCCCTGCTACGATCAACAAGCCTTGATGCGTCGCTTCGATATTATTGCCGAGATTTGTGATGCGATGTTGGCGATGGGTTGGGGAGCCTATCAGAATGATCATGAAGATGCGAATGGTCAGTTTGAGATGAACTGGACTTACGCCGATGCGTTGGTGACAGCCGATCGCCATGCCTTTTTTAAATATATGGTCAAAGCGATCGCCGAAAAGCATGGATTTCGTGCCACCTTCATGCCCAAGCCATTCCCCCATTTGACGGGTAACGGTTGTCATACCCATCTCTCTATTTGGGATTTGGATGGAAATATTAATCTTTTTGATGATGCTCAAGGAGAACTCGGTCTATCTAATCTTGCCTATCAATTTATCGGCGGCGTTCTTCATTCCGCCGAAGCGGTCTGTGCCTTCACCAATCCCACTGTCAATTCCTACAAGCGGATTAATGCTGCTGTCACTAACTCTGGTGCAACATGGTCTCCTAACAGCATCAGTTACACAGGCAACAATCGCACCCACATGATTCGTATTCCTGAAGCAGGTCGCTTCGAGTTCCGTCTCGCTGATGGCGCGGCTAACCCCTATCTCTTACCTGCGGCGCTGATTGCGGCGGGGCTTGATGGTGTCAAACATAATCGCGATGCTGGTCAACGCTATGACAATAATTCCTACACCGATCCGCTTCCATTTGGAACTGTGAAACAGTTGCCAGCCAATCTTTTGGATGCGCTCCGATGTCTGCAAGCGAATACGATTTTGCCAGATTCTTTAGGTACAGAGTTTGTTAATTCCTATGTCAAGCTCAAGCAACGGGAATGGAATGAGTATAGTACGCGCATTAGTCCTTGGGAGTTGGAACATACTTTAGATTGTTAAAAGCCCAAAAAGCTGTGGCACACACTGCGCGTGCGCCACAGCTTTTTGGGTTTTAATCATGCTTACTGACCAATTTGCGCCATGCTCTGACCATTGCGGGTTCTTGAGCAGGTTGGATATATTCGACCATAAGATTTAGATCAAGATTAGGAAAGAATTGGCTTTGGGCGATCGCATTATCCCCATTGCGATCGCAGTTGATGCGATAAAGTGAAAACTTCCCATTTTTATAAAACCAAACTTCGGTAATCCCTAATCCCTGATAAACTTCTAATTTATCGATACCGCCACTGGTGACAGTTATTTCGATCGCTAAGTCGGGAAATTCTTGACGCTGACCGATGCAGAAACTTTCATCAGGTTCTAATCCTCTCGCCGTTAATTCTGATTTGCAGGTAGCTGAGCCACAACTAAATAGGTCAATATTCATGACATCAGCATAGACATATAGCAATCTCGCAATCAGTGTTTTAAGCATTTCATGCTCTGGCGAAAGCGTCACGATTTCTAATGCTCCTTTGAGATAGGTGAGATGGAGGTTTTGATGTCCAAAAAATAGACCGATGAAGGTTTGGTATTGCTGCCAATTTATGTCATAGAGGGCAATACGCGGTTCGGCGATCGCAGGAGCAATTAATTTTTCAAGTTCAACTTGAGGTATGTCAAGGGTAATTTTCATCGCTCAAATTTTTCCTTTTTTCTTTCTAACTGTTGTCCGAGTTCACACTTATATACCAAGATTTTTCAAGATCTCATAATTATATTCATCGATTTTACCACCATAATTCTAGCCTGAGCTTTTTTTGGGTACTACAGCAAGAAACGGTTAGCTTAATAATCAAATCATTGCTAAATTGATAGTAAACCTGTGCATTGGTTAGCATGAATATACCGACAGAAACTACGCTAGTTGAAAATATTAGCGATCGCAATACCTATG
>CASBRC010000133.1 GCA_949128015.1 Synechococcales cyanobacterium PMM_0003 | reverse complement strand
CTTAACCCAGTTCTTTTCTCGATAGCGATCAAGAATTTGTATAGCGCGATCGCAAAGCTCATCACCATAATATTTTCGCAAAGCATTCAGGCTTAATCCTTCTGCTAATCGCAAGCCCTGCATGAGCGTATCCATTAACTCTTCAGTAAGATCAATGGTAGGAGCGGTGAAGCCAATTCCTTCTGTTTGCCATTGCGAAACTGCATCTAGATATTCGCGCATTTTGCGAGGGCGATCAACTCTTTGGCGATTAATGTAACTAGTTGCACCCATCCCCATTCCATAAAAGGGTTGATTGTGCCAATAGGTCAAATTATGTCGGGATTGATAGCCTGATTGAGCATAATTTGAGATTTCATAATGTCCATAGCCTGCGGCGGGAAGTAACTCATGGGCGGCGAGATACATCGCAACTGTGTGATCCTCGGTTGGTAATGGCGTATCACCTGCTTGATAGCGCTTTCCAAAAGCAGTTCCTTCCTCAATGGTAAGATCGTAAATGGATAGATGTGTGGGTTGTAAGGCGATCGCTTTGCTCATCGATTCTTGCCAATCGGTCATTGATTGATGGGGTAGCCCTGAAATTAGATCTAGACTAAAGTTCTCAAAACCCGCATTTTTAATCGCATCGACTGCCTCGTAAATTTCGGCAACGCTATGACCACGACCACAGACATCTAATAATTTTTGCTGAAAAGCCTGTGCGCCAAGACTAATCCGATTTATCCCCAAGCTTCGATATCCTTGCAAACTCTCAAGGCTCACTGTCCCCGCATTTGCCTCTAGCGATATTTCCGCGTCAGATGCGATCGCAAAATATTTTGCGATCGTCTCTAGAATTTGCTCAACTTGCGACACACTTAATAAAGAAGGTGTTCCGCCACCAAAAAAAATCGTTTGCAATGGTTTAACAGGCGGGATCTGAGCCACAGTGAGCGTGATTTCTTGACAGAGAGCATCAACATATTGCTGCCTAAGATTTTCGCCACCCGTCGTGATCGCGAAGTCACAATAAAAACAGCGCCGCTTACAAAATGGAATATGCAGATATAACGATTTGGGAAATATTTGGCTCAAGGAAATCAAAATAATGAGGTTGTCGATCTATTATTGCAAAACCAAAGATGAGTGGCGGCGCTTCGCGCCGCACTCATTTTTGGTTTTAAGTAATAATTTGCCAAAATCATTTTTGGTTTTAAGTAATAATTTGCCAAAATAACTAAAAAGAAGAGCCTTTAATCAGCTTTAATTAAAGGTGGGATCGGCAAAAAAAAACAAAAAAACAAGGGAACTCACGGCAGAACTATGGGGATTGCACGGCGACAATTCTTGCAGGCGGGGCTGACCAGTCTGATCGGATGGCAATTTCTCACCCGCGATCGCGTGGCATTTGCCGCAGAGCAATTTGTGCGTCAGGCAAATGCGACCCAACGTAAACGAGCGCTATTGATTGGAATTAACCAATACGATGCCAAAGAAGATGGTAATTCTCAAAATATTGCGAATGGCTGGCTGCCTCTGTATGGGTGTGTCAATGATGTGGAATTACAAAAGGAATTATTAATTCATCGCTTTGGCTTTGCCCCGCAAGACATCATCACCCTGACCGATCTCGCCGCCACAAGGACGAATATTGCCAATGCGATCACTGAGCATTTAGTTGCCCAGACCTTGCCCGATGATTTGGTAGTTGTGCACTTTAGCGGACATGGTTCGCGCCTCGGTAACTACAACACACTTGTACCTGTTGATAGTGGACTGCCTCAAAATCTAGAAAATCTACACGATATTACCGAACAAGAATGGCAAGGCTGGCTACAAGCGATCGCCACAGATCGGATTTTGAATGTCATTGATGCAGGATTTTACTATCCGAATGTATCGGCAATTGGTAACTTTCGGTTGCGATCGCGGATCGGGCTAAAAAACTGGCAACCCTCAACTGCAATAGATCCAAGTGATAATCAGCCGACTGACAATCAACCAAGCAACCCTAAACTAATTGGTACAAATTTACGTGCAGCATCAGGCGATATGCTCTGTGCTGACGCTCAATGGTCAGGCTTTAGTAGTGGTGCATTTACCTACTCTTTAGTGCAGCAACTCTGGCAGATTATGCCCGCGACGACAATCTATGTAGTTATGAGCAATTTAGCAACCACTCTCGATCGCCGCGCTCTGCACAATGACAATCTCACCATCGACAAGCAAGTTGCGAATATGTGGGAAGTTGAGACATCGAAACAAAAAGCGATCGCCACTAGCACCTTCGCCTCAATGTTACCAATTCCTGACACTAGTTCCGATGGGGTAATTATTAGCAGCACTGGCGATCGCCATACCGCAGATGTATATCTTGCAGGGTTACCGATCGCAGTTTTGAGTAATTATGCGGCGGGGGCAATCTTGAATGTGATGGATGTAGCCAGCATTCCTGTCGAACGGAAGATTATCAATGAAGCTAACAATCCTAAACCGACTATAGAACTGACTCAACCAAAGCCAAAAGCCACAGTCCAACTCAAATCACGCAATGGGTTTAATGGCAAAGTTGAAATATTAAGCGATCGCATCGGTAATCAACAACTAGAGACAGGGCAATTACTCCAAGAAGTGATGCGAGCCATTTCGCACAATGTCAAATTAGCGATCGCGATTGATATTGGCTTGAGCAAAATTGAACGTGTCGATGCCACCAGTGCCTTCTCAACTTTACCAAATATATTTGGCGTAAATGCTAATGAACAATGCGCCGATTGTCTATTTGGAGTGCAATCAGCTAGCTATGGCTTATTCACGGTCGGACATACGCCGATTCTTGGTTCCTTTGGCTCCGTTGGTGAATCGGTCGGCGTGGCAATTAAACGCTTGCAACCTTTTCTCGAAAGTCTCCTCGCGGCAAAACTAATCCGCACGACTGAAAATCAAGCAGCAACTCATCTCGATGTACGTGTCACCCTCAAAGCCATGATCGGGGTTGATCAGCGTTCAGTGATTGTGGCAAGTAAATCTGCGGCTCGCGCTTCTCTCATTCCTGCAAGTACTGACAGCAATACAGTTCGCACTAAACCGATTAATATCGGCGATCGCCTTGAGTGTCAGATTGAGAACTTTAGCGAATACCCTTTATATACAAGAATTTTCTGTCTCGATCCTCGCAGCAAAATTCTCACCCCCAACTTTATTTCTCTTCCCTATGCCAGCGATGGTGTCATCCCACCATCGGGTACTCTCACTATTCCTTATCCCAAAACCCAAATGAGTTGGGCAGTATCCGCGCCCCAAGGGATGGTCGATATTTATATTTTGATTTGCCGATCGCCACTTTTGCAAGTTGCCAAAATCTTAGAAACTTCTCAACGTCAAGCTTCTTCTCTAAATGGATTAATTGCTATTCCCAATCCACTACAAGTTGCCCAAGCTTTATTAGAAGATCTCGATCATGCTGGCAAACCATCCGCTTTTGGCAAGGCAGCCAATATAAGTGATACATGGATGTTGGATGTGCAGCAATGGGCAACTTTCAATTTTAATTATCAAGTCGCGTAAAGACTCCATAAATCTGCGATCGCATTTTTCGTTTATCCAAATTGCGATCGCATGTCTTTACAGCAGATTGAGCATCTTTAAAGCCAAAAAGGCAGAGGCGGCGCTTCGCGCTACCTCTACCTTTTTGATATAAATTAATTTTTTGATATTTCTTTCTGAGCGTTATACGCTTGGACAATTCTTGTTTCAGGATCGATACCTTCAAATGTCGGTGGTATCCATACTCTGACTACAAGCAGAACTGCCAATACTAACAGAAAGCCTCCAGTTGAAAGAATCTGAACCCAAGGAGTTTCTAAAGCACCACGGACAATTACTTCTCTTAGTACGGAAACGATAGAAACTTCTACAGCTACACCAATAGAAATACGGTGTTCTTGTAGATAGATAATCAACAGCCTAAATAATTCGACTAAGATTAGAACAAACAAAATGTCAGCAGTAATCTCATGAAAATGAAAATTTGACGGACTAAGCAAAGATATAAACATGTCTTTTAACTGAAGTACCATCACACCGAACAATCCAATACACAAGGAGATCACAATCAAATCTTGGACAGATTCTAAAGCACGGACAACAAGACTGCGTTCGATCCATGTTATCGGTTGCCCTGATATTTGATTTGGGGTCTTTTGCATTGCTTTCTCCTTGTTTTGGTGGCTGATATTAATTTCAAGCGCTGTTGCGATTTGTCAGAGCCTTAGATTCCTTGCTTGATATAGGTTTCCCGAAATCTCATACCGCAATTTTTGAGGGACAGTTGACATCTACTCATCGAACTTAAATTAAGTTTATATTATATCGATACACACAAAGTATTAGTATTTATTATATAAATGATTATGCTTTCACCTACAGCAAGTCCCAGACAAACCCACCACTAGATTTTTTATAAAAATCTGGGTTTGGTTTATTCGGGACTTGCTGTAAATTCCTATAAAATCTGTGACAAAAATTTCTTCGTGCGTTCTTCTTTAGGATTTTGGAAAAATTCTTCAGGAATTGCTTCTTCGACAATCACCCCACCATCCATAAATACAATGCGATCGGCAACTTCACGGGCAAAGCCAACCTCATGCGTAACCACAACCATTGTCATCCCTGAATCAGCCAGCGATCGCATGACATCTAACACTTCACGCACCATCTCAGGATCGAGTGAAGAGGTTGGTTCATCAAATAGCATCACTTTGGGCTGCATTGCCAATGCTCTTGCGATCGCAACTCGTTGTTGCTGTCCACCCGATAGCTGTAATGGATATTTATGCGCCTGTTGCGAAATACCAACCCGTTCTAGTAATTGCGTGGCAACCTCTGAAGCCTTTGTCTTTGACCACTTCCTAACCCATGAAGGTGCGAGGGTGATATTTTGCAAAACAGTGAGATGCGGAAATAGATTAAATTGCTGAAACACCATACCTACTTCGCGTCGAATTGTATCGATATTGCGATTATTCTCTGGCGATAGCTCAAATCCATCAATGGTGATCTTGCCCTGTTGATATTCTTCTAAAGCATTGAAGGTTCTCGCAAATGTGGATTTTCCTGAACCAGATGGCCCCATAACTACCACCACTTCACCACGATTAACGGTCAGGCTGACACCTTTAAGAACATGAAAGCTGCCATACCACTTATGCACGTCTTGGGCAACAATCATCGGCTCAGTCATTGACGGATTTGGGGCTAATGTTTCTTGCATGATGATTGAGTATTGCTTTTAGGATTTGGCTAGGAGGCGCAAAATGGTTTCTGTAGTAAATAAGGATTATATCGCGATCTTTCTAGAACTAATGTCATCCCAAAACATAAAAAATAAAAAGCAGGTTGCATCACTCTGTGATGCAACCTGCTTTTTGAGTTCATCATGCTTTGCAAGCAAGAAAATCTGATTTCAACTGCTCTGCGTCAAGGTTACGCCCGATGAATACTAGTTCACTTTGGCGCTGCTCGTTAGGTTTCCATAGGCGATCGCGAGTACCATCAAACAGCATATGCACACCTTGAAATACAAAGCGCTCATCAATACCTTTGATATTCAGAATACCTTTCATCCTGAAGATATCGACACCTTGTTCACGGAGTAATGTACTAATCCAAGCATTTACCTTGGGCAAATAGAGTTCACCTTCTTCAACGATCGCTACTGATTTCACCGTGTCGTCATGTTCGTGAGCATCTTCACCGAGAAACTCAGGATCGATTTGCAATGCTCGATCTAGCTCAAAAGCTCCAACGCCTAACACTGCATCCATATCAATTTCTGAGTTTTGAGTACGATAGATTTTACACATCAAGTTCATGGCTTTGATGCGTTGTTCTAGTTCTACTAGTTCTTCTTCTGTCACCAAATCAGTCTTGTTTAGCAAAATGATATCCGCAAAAGCGATTTGCTCGATCGCTTCGTCCGCATCCCAATGTTGGGAGATATGCTTGGCATCAACGACTGTGACGACGGCATCCAGTTTGGTTTTGGCGCTGACATCTTCATCGACAAAGAAGGTTTGAATTACAGGAGCGGGATCAGCGAGTCCTGTGGTTTCAATTACTAGATGATCGAATTTGTCGCGGCGACGCATCAGGTTCGTAATAATCCGAATCAAGTCACCGCGAACGGTGCAACAAATGCAACCATTGTTCATCTCAAAGATTTCTTCATCAGCATTGACCACCAATTTATGATCGATGCCCACTTCACCAAATTCATTGACAATTACGGCGACTTTTTTGCCATGCTCATGGGTGAGAATGCGATTGAGCAGGGTGGTTTTGCCTGCGCCGAGGTAGCCTGTGAGGACGGTGACGGGGATGGGGTTTAGGGTTGTAGTCATCATGTTCTCTTATGTTTTAAAAAGTTGTGTCTTGCATCAATCTTTAATAGTTTTGAGGGCGATCGCTTCGCAAACATCAGTACAAGTGATATCGGGAATCGCTTTATGAATGCGAAGTATGCACGGTGGACTAGTCATAATTGCGATCGCAGTATGAATTGGCGGACAGTTTGGCTCTTGGCATTGCAACTGACTGAGGGAAATAATCGTGTCTCTATCAATTTGTAATAGTTCGTAGAGCCAATCCTTTACCTGCTGTAACTGTTCTGAGGTAACAACAGGCTTTGTAGAAGGAAAAATATTAATCATTCCAATCATTAATTTTTCAATTGAAAAGGTGTATACTTTCCTCCCAATCCCTCCACAATGGTGCGAGTATTGGCAATCAACATACCTGCGTAGGTTTCAGCTTCACTCCCTTTCACACCCAATCCATCGGTATAAAGTTCGCGTTCTGAGACTTTGACATTCGCTTCTTTCGCGACAGTATTAATCAATTTAGGATTGATCGATACTTCTGCAAAAATTGTCGGAACCTTGCTGGACTTGATCACATTTACCAAGTCTTTAACTCTTGTGGGAGTTGGTTGCTCATCTGTACTAATCCCATTTAAAGCGCCTTCAACGGGAATCCCATAGGCGGCGGCATAATAACCAAGCGCATCATGAGTAGTGATAAGCTTGCGTGAAGCTTCAGGAATTGTGGCAATTTGAGCCTTGATCCAAATATCAATTTGTTCTAGTTCACTGACGAGTTTGGCGGTGTTTTTAGCATATGCATCTGCTTGGTCAGGACGAAGAGTGCTCAAGCTTTTGCTGATTGCCTGAGTGATTTTGATGCCATTCTGAGCATTGTTCCACACATGGGGATCGGCTTCTTTGGTAGCTTTTTTATCTTCTTTTTTGTCTTCTTTCTCATGACTGTGACTATGTCCGTTTTCTGTCATTAAAGGAGTTGGCACTGCGACTTCATTTACAGCAATTTTTGGCGCAGGATTGGAACTTGCGTTGATTAGTTTGATCACACTTGGCTCGAAGTCGTAGCCACCATAGAGAACTAGTTTAGCTGAGTCGATCGCTTTACGATCTTCAGGATTGGGCTGATAAACATGGGGATCGGTTCCTGCTTCGATCAAGCATTTGAGATTAATTGTATCTCCTGCTATTTGCCTTGCTAACCCACAGGAAACTGAGTTAGTGGCAACAACTAGGGGTAAATCCTCAGTTTTTGCAGCAGGAGAAGTTGTTTGGGCTGTTGTGGCGGCGGGGCTACTGACGGGCTTATTGGCTTCAGTCACGGTGCAAGCCGTTAATCCAGTTGCGATCGCCATTACCACCGCCAATGAATAAACTTTAAAATTCTTTTTAGAGCTTAATTCTGAGCCTAGGGACGATTTTGTAGATAGTTTCAAAGGCATATTTGTATTTTGTCTTAAAGAATGATAATCATTATCATACATCTTTGAGCAAACAACTTACTAGAGGCAAATGAATAAAAAGTGCTTAGGGACGAACACGAAAATAAAGTGCCAACTATTTGTAAGATTGGCTTCGATAGTTCGGCAGGCTCATCATAGCGCTCCGCTCAACCATCGATGGCTGAGCGGAGTCGAAGCCATATCACTTAGTAAGTAGGTGGACGTAATAAATAACCCAAAACCAAAAGCTGTGGCGCACGCGGAGCGTGCGCCACAGCT
>CASBRC010000132.1 GCA_949128015.1 Synechococcales cyanobacterium PMM_0003 | reverse complement strand
CTTAGAATCTTTATCCCTATTTTAATACTTACGTCTGTATTATTTGCTACTTTCTGAATTTGGAACTGCTGCTATTTGTTATCTATTCCCAATATGCGAGAGTCCATCCAAGCGGGACTAGCAACAACAGTTTCCCAATGTGCCGAGGAACTTAACTGGTGACTTGGAAAACCGTATTTACCAAACAAGCTCAAAAAGATGCACAGAAATTAGCGTCATCAGGGTTAAAAGCAAAAGCTGAAGTATTGCTGAACATCTTAAAAGAGAATCCCTACCAAACACCACCACCTTATGAAAAGCTAGTTGGCGATCTCGCTGGTGCTTACTCTCGCAGGATTAATATTCAGCATCGTTTGGTTTGTCAAATTTTGACTGAAGATAAAACCGTGAAAATTATCCGAATGTGGACGCATTACAACTAACTTCACTTGTCTCGCTTTGATTCGAGGCGATCGCAAATGTGTTGTTGTGATAATTGCGATCGCAAAGTCATCCCCTGAGCTTTAATGCGATCGCTGAAAATGTTAACCTATTAAGATAAATTTACAATTCATCAAACCTTGTTTTTGATAGCTTATTCCTGATGGCTAAATGTACAATTAATCGCCGCGCCGAGTTTTCTGCTAGTCATCGCTACTGGCTGCCCGAAATCCCCGACGAAGAAAATCTCGCCAAATTCGGCGCATGTACCAACTTTCCGCCCCACGGTCATAACTACGTTTTATACGTTGGTATGCAAGGAGAGATCGACAATACTGGCATGGTGCTTAACCTTTCAGATGTTAAGCACACGATTGCTCGCGAGGTAACGACTCAACTCAATTTTTCCTATCTCAATCAAGCATGGGAAGAGTTTGTTGAAACTCTTCCCACTACCGAAAATATTGCCCGTGTAATTTGGCAGCGCCTCGAAGCGCATCTGCCATTGGTCAATATTCGCTTATACGAACATCCTGAACTCTGGGCTGATTATCAAGGTAACGACATGCAAGCACATTTAACGATTAGCACTCACTTTTCCGCCGCCCATCGCCTTGCGCTGGATACACTCTCACTCGAAGAAAATACAGTTATTTATGGCAAATGCGCTCGTGTCAATGGACATGGACATAACTATCATTTAGAAGTAGCAATTTCTGGTGAAATCGATCCTCGCACTGGCATGCTTGCTGATTTGAGTGATTTTCAAAAAGCATTAGATCAGTATGTTCTCGATCCAATGGATCATACTTTCTTAAATAAAGATATTCCCTACTTTGCCGAAGTAGTCCCAACAGCCGAAAACATCGCTGTCTACATTCAAAAAGTACTCACCCAGCCCATTCGCGACATCGGCGCAAAATTGCGTAGCATCAAGCTAATTGAAAGCCCCAATAATTCCTGTGAAGTTTATGGAGAATATCAACTCTCTGAAATTGAACATTCATTAGAAGAAGCTTTAGCAAAATCGGCTTAATCCAGATAAGCGGCGCTTTGCGCCGCCTATCTTGCAATTAAAGTTAGAAAAAATTTCGCCATGTCCGATGCCAATAGTTCTGACGTAATCCCGCAATGAGTTTCATAAATCTCATCGCCACTAAGGAGCAAATTTTTAGTTATGCTGTCACTAATTCAGCTTTCCTGTCAGGCAACGCTCTCTCAAAATGCAAGAGCATAATTTCTTCTGGGCATAATCCTAAAGATTCGTAAGTGCGTCCGTTGCGATCGCAAAACTCGACTTCAAAGGCACGACCGTTAGCAAGTATCTCAACTACGGTTCCAACCTGTCCACGCCAAAGGTTATCTTCAGGGCGATCGGCGGTCAAAGCTACTACATCTAAAAGTTTTACGGCATTAGTTAACATTTTACTCAACTGGTAATTCAATCGTGACTCTGCCTCCTTCTACTGCCCGAATTCGCAAGTCATAGCCATACAGTAAACTCATGCCAACCAAGGGATCGGTTTCTGCTTCATTGACAGGAATATCGCGGTATTGACCATCCCAGATCACTGTTGCAGCATAAACCTCAAAGGTGACTTCGCTACCATCGCCTAATGTTCCGCGATCAACACCTGTCCAAGGTAAATTTAGGGCAACGATGATTTCGTTTGGCAAACTTAAAAATCCTGTGTAGCCTGTATCAATAACAGCGTCGATCAGTCGAGTTTGACGATTCTCGTTGATGATGACCAGTGGAATTGTTGCTTCACAGCTTTTATTGACTACTCCATGAATCATAGGGGCTTTTTCAGACTCCTTGCTCCAAACCGATGAACGGCACGATATCCAATGCGAACAATCCAAGGCTGAGCATCAGGTAGGCGTTTAAATAGGCTACCAGTTGCGGTTAATATCTGGTCTGCAACCTCAAAGGCTCCTGTCTCAATGTCAATCGCGACAATTTTGCCATGATTTTCTGATTCGACTTGCGGACGCACATGAGTTTCATAAATCTCATCGCCACGTTTGGCGAATTCTTCTTTGCTATATCGGGGCGATCGCACTGCCATGACGTTTCCCTCTTTCTGTTTTTCCATTTTATATTGGATCTAGCTCGTTCAACTTGAAGGAGTAAACAAAATAGGCGATCGCACTTTCTCAGAATGCAGTATTAGCTACTCGCAACATTACCGACTTTTGTGACTGTCAGCCAAATCTAGTTAATCCTTGGCAAGAGGAAATATAACTGCAAAAAAGGGATTATGATGAAATTGTGTTTGTGCGATCGCTACTCACGATGAGGTTTATTAGCTGTGAT
>CASBRC010000131.1 GCA_949128015.1 Synechococcales cyanobacterium PMM_0003 | reverse complement strand
ATATTGCAGGATTGGTTCGCGGATTTCGGCTAGTTGCTTAAAGAACTGCTCACTTGTATATGATTCAGATAGAGAAAACAAAGAGATTAATCTATTACAAACAGATTCTAAAGGTTGTATATCAATTTGATGTTTATTAAAAATCGGAATATAAGTTTGAAGAATTTCTAATTCAGTCGCAAATTGATCGGGATCGCATTGTTGATGAGGATATTCAAAAATAAGTTCTGAGAGTTGTAAGGCTCCAATGTCATGTTTAGGGCTATTTAGCTTAATTTCTAAAACAAATTTATCATTAGATTTTGCTTTATCGGTCAATAGAAGACGACACTTCTGATCAAACAAATCACCTTCCTGAACTTTATTGCCATTAATCCATACTTCACAAATATCCACCCACCAGATTAAACTTAGGCGGATTGTTGCGCCTGACATGGATAGTCCCGCATAAGTTTCTGGCACTTCCCAAATCTGCCTTAAATGAATATTCTCTTCCCTTTGTAAGAAAGATAACATTGGCTTGTTTTGTTTAGAATTTACCGTCGCCAAATCCTCCCAAACACCATTTTGATTTTGTCTTTGCCAATTACTGAGTATTGACAAATGCGATCGCAATTTTAATTCAGCAATCACTTCAGTCAGTTTTTCTATTAAACTAGCCATTTTATATATCTCTTAAATGTTTCTAATAACCCAAACCCAAAAAGCTGTGGCGTATGCTGCGCTTGCGCCACAGCTTTTTAGGTTTATTGCGATCGCAATTAATGAAAATATGCTGGAATGCTATAATTTAAACAACTTTCTGACATCATACCTGTTTCTATGACTATTGCCCCTCTAAGCTGGACAGAACTAGAATCCCTCACAGACTTCCAAATAGATTCTGTCAATGGTGTCACCAACTCACAATCGCGTTTGCGCCTATTTGGACATGCTGAAGCTGATGTGCGCGTGACCTTATATCGTGACCATCATGCATGGTGTCCATACTGCCAGAAGATTTGGCTGTGGCTAGAGGAAAAAGAGATTCCCTATCGCATCGAAAAAGTCACCATGTTTTGCTATGGCGAAAAGGAAAGTTGGTACAAAAAAATTGTGCCTTCAGGAATGTTACCTGCGATCGCATTAGATGGAAAGATCATCACCGAAAGTGATAATATTTTGCTCGCATTAGAGCAAGTTTTTGGCTCTCTTAGCAAAGGGATGACCGATCCTCAAGTAGTACCTGTGAGAAGATTAGAACGGGTATTATTCAGAGCTTGGTGTGAATGGCTTTGTCGTCCCAGTTCAGAGCGAAAAGAGCAGCTTCATCGCGAACAATTTACCGAAGTTATGCAAAAAGTAGAAGAGGTGTTAGGTAATACCCCTAGCCCTTATTTTCTTGCAGATTTTGGGACTGCGGACGTGATTTTTACGCCCTATGTTGAGCGCATGAATGCCAGTCTGTATTATTACAAAGGTTATTCCATGCGCGAAGCCAACCCACGTATGTCTGATTGGTTTGATGCTATGGAAAGTCGTCCAACCTATCGTGGCACTCAGAGCGACTTCCATACCCATGTTCATGATTTACCACCGCAGATGGGAGGTTGCTATGAGAATGGTGAACCGCAAATGCTGATTAATAAGGGAAGAGTGGATTCTGGTCCTTGGTTTGGGCTGCCAGATGTGACTTATCCAGAACCATCCAATTCACGTCAGGAAGCTCTCCAACGAGTCATCAAGCATCGCGCCAATATTATTAAAGTCAATCCTGCGGATAATCAATTATTTGACGAAGCATTGCGCTGTGCTTTAACAAATATGATCGCGGATAAAGTCTGTACACCACCACCTGAGACCGATCTAGCTCTAAGATATCTTCGCGATCGCATTAATGTGCCTCGCGACATGTCGATCTATGCGGCTAAGCGCCTCAGAGAATCGCTAGAGAAAACTGCGGCTTTAGTAGGCAATCGTCAAAGTCCCGCGATTCCGATGGGAAATCGTCGCGATCAAAATCCAGTTAACTTCAATTCTATCGCTTCATAAAAGCCAAAGATAGTGGTATACGCATAGCATGTACCATAGGACTTACGCAAAAACGTCTAAAAAACCTGACTTATCGTAGGGGCAATTCATGAATTGCCCCTACGATTCCTAGCCGATGCGTAAGTCCTATACCACTATCTTTGGATTCTATTCTGGTTTGGGAATAGGAATAAATTTTAAATGTCTCTCTACACGAGCCTCAATTACGATGTCGGGCTGATTATATTGCATATACTTTTTAAGTAATTCTAGATCTGGCCATTCCCAAACATAAACGGTCTTAGCAAGATATTGCGACATATAAGGTTGTAAGTTAATAAAGAATGAATCTCTAAAAATTAGGGCTTTCGGAGCATTAGTCCGACATTCTGTTATAAATGCAGTTTTTTGGGGATCTTTTTTGGGATCTATATGAGTCTCGTTTAAAGTTTGTTTATTGCATATCGGTAATGTTTCTCTGAGTTCAGGAACCATCTCTTTGAGGATATAGGAAATATTTAGCATATTTGCAATATCTCCTGACTTGTACTCTTTTAATACAAAGTCTTGTATAGAATAACTAACTGGATCAATATTTGGATAGAATTTCTGCATACTACGAATGATTTCATATTGCGCGATCGCAGCGCCAAAGTCGTTCCAGTGGGTATCGGTTTTATAAAATAACTGTCCTTGCTGTTTAGCTTGTAATAATGCAGGTCGTAAGTCAAGTACAGGCACTTCCGAATCCTTCATATAATCCATCAGTTGATCAAGACGTGTTTGCTTACCAACTTGACGGATATGTTTGGGCATATATTCTGGATAGATAGAATATTTGTCAGGCACAATCACAAAAACATAGGGAATTCCCTGCTGCTTAAGCCACCTGTACTTGGTCTCCAAAATATTTTTCCAACTACTAAGTTGCTCTTTTGTTAAAGGATCATTTCGACGATAATCCTCAAGACTATCGCCTTCTTTGGGATTAATATAAAACAACCAATCATCTAATCCTAATAGCACTTCAGGATTAGATGAACTTCGCAAAGCCATGCTGTATAGCGCATAAAGCTGAACTAATTGATCTCGCAGTCCAAAATGATCATCGAAAAATGCTTCAAATTGCGATGGAAAAGTTGTTGTTTTTTGTTCCCATTTCAGTTCAGGGAATGGAGCAAGTTTGCGCTTTTCGATAGTTGATTCATTGCGGTTATGGGTCAAGAGCAATGGTACAAATAGACAAATGATAAAGGTCACAATCAGCAGATTATTAAATATACGTGGATTACTGTTATTCTTTTGTTTCATAAGTTTTTTAATCAAACCCAAAAAGCTATGGCGCAGCGTGCGCCATAGCTTTTTGGGTTTGATCATACATTCAAAATCGATAATAAATAAATGGATTATAAGTTCCTGAGGCTAAGCTTGCAGCCGAGAACAAAAACAAACTAACTAGCAGTACATAATGCCCAGTATAAATGACTGGGCGAAGAGCGCTAAATCGTGAGGTGTTACTGCGTTTTTTTAATTGAAACCCTAGCCAACTTGCGATCGGCGTTGCGATCGCAATGCCCATAATCAAGATGACTAGGATCTTTAGATCAAAATAGAGAAGTGTATAGTATTTGACTCCACTTGCATTAGTGATACCGACCATACTTCCTAAATATTGGATTGCTTGACTTAAAGATTCTGAGCGAAAAAACACCCATCCAATCATCACTATCAATAATGTGTAGAAATGTCGTAATGGAACCCATAAACGATCTAGATATTTGTGCCAGCCCAGTCTTTCAATTACCAAAGCACCTCCATGTAAAGCTCCCCAGATTACAAAATTCCAACTTGCGCCATGCCATAACCCGCATAATAGAAAAACTATCCATAAATTCAAATAAGTCCGAAATGACGAGCCACGATTACCGCCCATTGGTATGTATAGGTAATCACGAAACCATGTCGATAAAGAGATGTGCCATCTTCGCCAAAAATCACGCATGGATTTTGCGATGTATGGATAATTAAAGTTTTCAAGAAATTCAAATCCAAAAAGCCGTCCTAATCCGATCGCCATATCAGAATATCCTGAAAAGTCGAAATAAACTTGCAATGTATAACAGGCAATTCCTAACCAAGCCATCCCTGTTGTCACTTCATTTATCGGCACGGCAAAAATTTTATCGGCGACCTCTCCTAATGGATTTGCAAGCATTGTCTTTTTTGCTAATCCAAAAATAAAACGTTGGATGCCTGACGAGAACTGGAGCCTAGTCACTGTTCGCGCCATAATCTGTTGAGCGACATCGTGATAACGGACAATTGGTCCTGCAATGAGTTGCGGAAAGAGACTAACATATAGTCCGCAGTCAATGGGGTTTAACTGTACATCTGTTTCGCGGCGATAGACATCAATCACATATGACATCGCCTGAAAAGTAAAAAAGGAGATCCCGACAGGCAATGAGATTTGAGCATAAACAATCGGTGGTATGGCAAAATTTTGCAGGAGCAAATTCAAATTATTGATAAAGAAGTTGATGTATTTGAAATAGAACAATAGTCCTAAATTACTAACGATTGAGAGGAATAATATTTGATTTTCATTAATGGATTTGAGTATTTTTTGGCGACTGAGATGTAACATCACGCCTGCCAGATAATTCATCAAAATCGAGCCAATCATCAGAAAAACATAGACTGGCTCCCCCCACGCATAAAAGATTAAACTCATCACTAACAAGAAAATATTGCGTAGATGCAGTAGTTTCGGGCTGATCAGAAAATATCCTGCTAGGGTGATCGGTAAGAACAGGAAGAGAAATAATGTTGAAGCAAAAATCATTTTTTTCTGAGATCAAGGCGGCGTTGATATATAGATTTAGGCGATCGCAGTTTTAATCATGTCACCAGTCATGTTTTGATTAAGCCAACCCTAAGCAAAATCACTGTCGCGATCGCGATCGTTAACAGTTCCGATGATACCTTTGACCCTGCTATCTCCGATCAAATCGTGCCATTTACATGGTTGACCAACCCAAATCGCTATTTGGTATTGCTTAGCAAAGTAGGACAAACTGCGGAAATTATCTGAAGCGATCGCCTCAGTCCTGAGATCAGTAGTGTTTTGGCAGGTTCAAGCGCTAACTATCGAACAAATTGATGCGGCGATTCGATGATTGGGCGACCCAGAATAAAGGTCAGAATCACGGATTAAACAGATTATTGGATTTCACGGATTTTGATATTTCTATCTGTACCTTGAGCATTTCCGTTAATCTCTATTTCTGTGTCATCCTTAAATCCATCAAATCCGTGATTCTGACTTTTTCTAAGCTACTTGCAAAAAACCAAAAAAAAGATCGCGCCGAGCGCGAAAGGGGAAGGGTAAAGGGGGCAAGTGCAGAGGGCAAAAGGGCTAAAGAGCAGAGGGAAAGGTTAGTCCTGGCGCATGACTAAGAACTCGAAAACCGATATGGTAGTTGTGGTAATCGCGATCGAAGGTGGTGCGATACGCAGAGCGGCAATTCTGAGGATTGTAGATCCACGAGCCGCCGCGCAGTGTATGTGAAGTTCTGTTAAGCTCAGTCCACGCACTCCCATCTGTTGGTGCTCCTTCGTAATTGTCATGCCATGTGTCTAAACACCATGCCCACACGTTTCCATGCATATCGCTT
>CASBRC010000130.1 GCA_949128015.1 Synechococcales cyanobacterium PMM_0003 | reverse complement strand
GGTGCAAGAGCTGTCGATCCGCAAATTACAGGATTATCTGAAGCAGGATATTTAACCAATGAAACTGTTTTCTCTTTAACCTCGCGTCCTCAAAGATTAGCCGTCATCGGTGGCGGCGCTATTGGTTGTGAACTAGCGCAAGCTTTTCAGCGTCTGGGCTGTAAGGTGACATTACTGCATAAGAATTCGCATTTGCTCGATCGCGAAGATGCGGACGCGGCGGAAATTGTGCAACAGAAATTTATAAGTGAAGGCTTAAATTTAGTTCTGGGCTGTGCGATTTCTAAAGTTGAAAAAACTCATAATGGCAAAATTATCCATTATCAACAAAATGGAATTGTGAACCAAATTGAGGTTGACGAAATTCTGGTTGGTGCAGGGCGATCGCCAAATGTGGAAGGACTAAATCTTGAATCTGTGGGCGTGAAATATGACAAGCAGCGCGGCGTAGTCGTCAATGATTATCTCCAAACGACAAATCCGAAAATCTTCGCCGCAGGTGACATCTGCATGAATTGGAAATTTACCCATGCTGCCGATGCTGCTGCGCGGATCGTGATTAAGAATACGCTATTCTCTCCCTTTGGTTTTGGTAAGAGCAAACTAAGCGATTTGGTCATGCCTTGGGTGACTTATACCGATCCAGAAATTGCTCATGTCGGTATGTATGCCGAAGAAGCTCAATCTCAAGGAATAGAAACTGATGAAATTAAGATTCCTTTCTCTTCTGTCGATCGCGCTATTTATGATGGCGAAACCGAAGGTTTTGTTAAAATCCTCCATCAGCGAGGCTCAGATCGCATTTTAGGCGCGACACTTGTGGCGCGTCATGCTGGCGAAATGATTAGCGAGATTACTTTTGCGATCGCAACAAAACAGGGCTTAAATGCACTTTCTAGCGTAATTCATTCCTATCCAACTCAAGCTGATGCAATCAAAAAAGCCGCCGAGGCCTATCGCAAGAAATTACTTACGCCGCGCACTCAGTCACTTTTAAAGTTTTTAACCAAATTTAGTTAAAAACTATAAAAGCGGCGCGATGCGCCGCTTTTATAGTTTAGTTAATTACACGTGAGTCATCAGATATTGACCATTGCCATTGTACTCACCGTCGCAGGTCGCAAAAATTGTACCTAGCAATAATAAATAGAACCGCCAGATTCGACGGAACCTAGCGTAATCCATTCCATAATCTAAATATTTGACAATCTCTTGCGAATCATCAAATCTCTCCAACCATGCCGTCAAAGTCTTGTGATAATTCATGCCATTCATATACCAGCGATTGATCGTTTTTAGATCGCGGTTATGATTGGGAACTGCATCATAGTTCCAATAGCGCCCGTGAGGGAAAATATACTTATGCGTGAAGCCAGATGACATATGGTTCGGGGTACGCACAGTAATAATATGAATAAACACTTTGCCATCACTTTTGAGAAAAGATGACAGCTTTTGGAAAGCATTGGTGAGGTTACCGACATGACTAAAGACTCCGATAGAGAGGATCTTGTCGAACTTCTCAGGGAATTCTGCTTCGTTCAAATCACCTTCATGCAGTGTAAATCGACCTGAACTCAGATAACTGGTAGGATCTTGCATTTTTTGGCGCATGTACTCGCACTGCTGATGACTTAAATTCAGTCCTGTAAACCGCACATTGGGGAATTTCGACATGATGTAGTTAGGTACACAGCCCCAACCACAGCCAAAATCCAAGATATTGTCTCCATCAACAATTTCTAGTCGCTCAATCACCTGATCGAGCATGTGCATTTGTGACTCTTCTAGATCGGTAGCTCCATTCTCCCAAAATCCAGTGCTGTACTTGGGATAGATGACTTGCCAATCGCCCAACATCGGATTCAGCATTGCTTGGGGGCGATCATACTGAACTTCCATCAGTTCTCGTGAAGATTCGGCAAGATGATCGGATTCTTCTAATACCCAGTCATAGGGAGCCAGTAGACTAGGAAAGTGTTTAAACAAAATCGGCATGGATGTATGTAATAGCGATCGCAAAACGGAGTCTGGTATTTCGAGTCCGTTAATATAGGCTTCTGCCATTGCCATTTGGGTCGCATTGAAAGCACTCGCCATTAGTCGCGTTACTTTGGATGCGATCGGGTTTTTTAGAGTCGCATCTCCCACAATAGGGATTTGAATACTTGGAGATAAATTCGTAGAAGTCATGTTAGTTTCTCTCAGCTTATGAAGATTGCTCAGACAAGAAATCATGAAAGACATCAATTTAAAAACGCTTTGACTTTTAGGACTTACGCAAAAATGCCTAAAAACATTGATTTGTCGTAGGGGCAATTCATGAATTGCCCCTACATTGCGTAGCTAATGCGTAAGTCCTAACTCTGATATATCAGTTCATCAAAGCATCTCTAATTTATTGACTCAGAAATTAGTATAGCTAACTAATAGATTTATACGATTAAGAATTGATCTAATTTAATGTGAGTCATTTTGGCTTTTCTAGATTCACACAACTAAAAAAGAAACCTCGCTTAGCGAGGTTTCTTTTTTAGTGCTGTGAAAAGCGATGACAGTTAAGAGTTTTTTGATTTTCCTGAGGCGATCGCTAATTC
>CASBRC010000129.1 GCA_949128015.1 Synechococcales cyanobacterium PMM_0003 | reverse complement strand
TTGATATTGCCAAATTTTTGCAAGTTACGTTGCAAGCAGGTATTAGTCCCAGCGTCCGCAAGGCTTTTTTGTATGGTTATCAGTTAGCTCAGCCCCTTGAGGATATCGAGTTAACCTGTATGCAGCCCTTGATGCAAGCCGCGCAGGTCTGGTCATGGGCAATCAGTGTCAAATCTGCGATCGTGCATAATCACAGCAAACTCGATGATAGTTACTTCCAATATCGCCTCGAACATTTCAAGATGTTGCGATCGCCCGATTGGAAGCCATTTTAAACATGGGAATTGTTCATCTGCATACAATCTAGCCATACGCTAATCTTCCTCATTTCTGCGAATAGCTAGTTCGAGTTCTTCGGGGTGAGCTTCAGCATATGTCCATGCATTTGCTAAATCGATCGCTGTTAGAGATGGATATGCGTCCAAAATTTTGGCATCGCTTGCCCCTTGCTGACAATAGCTAACTAAAAGCCATAAAGGAATGCGTGTATTACGAATACAAGCATCACCACCACATACACCCGTAGTTTTTTCGATACCTTGCCAACTATCGGTAATATTTTGGAGCAAAAATTGAATTACTTGTGCTTTTTCTACAGAAGTAAGTGCAAGTAACTGCGGTTGTAATTCTTTTAATGTCATTGTTCTATCCTCCTATTGCCAACAAGTTTGCGATCGCTAAACTCTCTATCATTATTGCTGTACTGCTACTGATAGCTTATAAGATAGCTATTAACAAAAGAAAATCTATCTTAAACTGGTCTTAATAAATTATGAAATATTGGCGACTTATAACAAGTATTATCTTAGCAACAGTCATATTTTTAATGCCATTGTCAGCCCATGCCGCTAGCTCCTCCAGTGTGACTGGCTCCATCCTCAATAAAGCTGAAGGTCAAGACTTCTCTGGAAAAAACTTGATTCGGGCTGAATTTACTAGCATTACCTTAAAAAATGCGAATTTTACGAATGCTGACTTACGCGGTGCACTCTTTAATGGAGTTTTGTTAGATGGTGCAAATATGCATGGCAGTGACTTTAGCTCAGGGATCGCTTATGTCTCTAGATTTAAGGATGTGGATTTGAGTGACGCAATCTTGACTGATAGCAATATGTTGCGATCGCAATTTGATAATATCAATGTCACTGGTGCTGACTTCACCAACGCACTGATCGATGTTCAGCAAATCAAAAAACTTTGTACTAATGCGTCGGGTACAAACTCGAAAACAGGAGTTGATACCCGCGAATCTCTTGGTTGTTAAAGCAAAAAAGGAGCGCTAAGCGCTCCTTGCTTTATTCTAAAGGCTCAACTGATACACCTCGAATAATCCGCGATAATTCCGATTTCTCATCGACTGATACTCTTGTTGGCGAACCACTTAAGATCCGCTCAAATCCTTGGAATGAATCCTTAATCTGTGCGCCTTGATCGGTAATGATATATTCACGAATACGGCTGTCATGACGTGATCCCCGCATCTTAAAGACATTAACCGCACGGGACATCTGCCCACGAATTTCTACATATTGCAGCAAAATAATCGTATCTGTAATGGTAGAGATATGTGACTCGGTAATCGAATGCGATCCCATGAATTGATCGGTTGTATTCGTAAATAAGCCAGTGATTTCTTCTTGCTTAACATAACCTGTTAAGCCGATTACAAACTGACGGAAGGTGTTATTGCTTACACCTCTGGCTAATGCTGATAGAGAGTCGATCGCAATTCGAGATGGTTTAAATGTCTCAATTTCGGATTTAATTACCTGTAAATGATCTTCTAACCCAGATGACTCAGGATAAACACAAATAATTTTTAATAAGCCAGAACTTTCCCACTTATCAAAATCAGTTCCCCAAGATGTAGCGTTACGAGTAAGCTGTTGGCGGGATTCTTCATAGGCAAATAAAATTGCGCGTTCACCACTTTCGCAGCCATTTTCAATAAACTTGCTTACCATCAGGGTTTTACCAGCACCCGTGGCTCCTGTGATTAAAATAATCGAATCCTTAAAGTAGCCACCACCACACATTTCATCAAGAGTGGCAATACCCGACGAAACTCTGGTATTTGAAGATTTCTGAGTGAGGCGCATTGCACCCAAGGGAAATATACTAATGCCTTTACTGGTCATTGTGAATGGGAATTCGCCCTTCATGTGGGTGGTTCCGCGCAGTTTAAGGATTTCGATAGTCCGATGGCGGCGTTCTCCATCTAAGACATTTCTTAAAATAATTACATTATCGGAAACAAATTCTTCTACACCAAATCTAGCTACGGGACCATACTCTAACTCTCGCTCAGTGGTCATGACTGTAGTTACGCCCAAAGACTTGAGACGAGCAATAATCCTAAAAATTTCTCGGCGAACTAAGCCGAGAGAGTCGTATTGCTGAAATATAGCAGTTATCGAGTCAATCGAGATCCGCTTCGCTTTGTATTTAATGATTGCGTATTGAATGCGCTCAATGAGGGCGGAAAGGTCAAAATCGCCAACTACCTCTTGACCTTCAGGATCGGGAGAAGCATCAAGGATAAATAATCTGCCCTGATCAATTAGTTCTTGGAGATCCCAGTTAAAACTATAGGCATTTTTGATAATGTCGGATGGTGACTCTTCAAAGGTGACAAATACGCCATGCTCGTCTAAGCCTGTAATGCCATTATAGAGAAACTGCATTGCTAAGAGAGTTTTACCAGTACCAGATGTCCCACTCACTAGGGTCGATCGCCCCCTTGGCATTCCCCCATGAGTGATGTCATCTAATCCCTCAATCATGGTGCGTAACTTTTGGACACCTAGCTCTTGTTTTTTGCTGTCGGTATTGTTTTCGATTGATGAGCTAGTCAT
>CASBRC010000128.1 GCA_949128015.1 Synechococcales cyanobacterium PMM_0003 | reverse complement strand
GCCTTTCTCTTTTGACTTTTAGATCCTAACAAGACTGGCGACAGTTATATTTGCTAAAGATAGATATTTAACTCAAGGTGCTAGCAGCGACAGCCATATTTAAAGACTACGCTCTAAAGCCCTCTCTCCACCCCAAGACTCAACGATCGCATCGTCGTATTTATCAGCAGTTTGGAGAACTGAGGATACAGAAGTTTGTAATTCATTGCGATCGCAAGTTGAGCCAACTAAAGTTGTATGAAAACGAATATCGCCATCATCATCAATACTAAAAACGCCAAATTGCATCTCAGAATTTTTTTTGAGTAAAAATTTCATCAGATCTTGAGTGATTTCGGCTCCTGTCACGACATAAGACCAAGTAGAAATGATCGCTTCGGTATTTCCCCAAGGCAATACTTCGACTGTGGCTGTTGCTGAGCCAAGGGGTAACACAAACACAGGCATATCATAGGGCGGAGAATAGACATTTTCATACATGTCATGCAACCAAGGCTGGATTTTTTCGTAACAGGCTTGTTGGATGGGTGTCTCAAATTTCATGTCCGTACCTAAGATTTTAGTCTTGTTTCTCTCTATCCAACTATGGTGAAGACGATCGCCTTTATATACACAATTTTGGATTTATTTAATAATTGTGTTACGAAAAATCAACCTTTTCAGTATTCTGCGATACGTGGGTCTTAATAAAACCCAAAAAGGTGTGGCACACGCGCAGCGTATGCCACACCTTTTTTGGGTTATTGCGCTTTGCGCTGGAGATATTGTTCTGGTCGATCGGGATCGAACTCAAAACCATCAAAAAATTTCTCGATCCCGCGTGAAGTGGAGATCGGAATATTCGTATCAGGAACCCCGATCGCTTTAGCTGCATTTTTCCAAAGATCTTCGCGATTTACGGCATCGATTGTTTCTTTAGTCTCAAAATCAGCAGGTAAGAGATTCCATCGACGATATTCTGTGAGGAACCAGAGATCGTGACTTTTGTAAGGATAAGAAACTGAGATACCTTCATTTGACCAATACTTAATAGAATTAGGAGAATTAGAACTAGCAGTTTTTAGACTTCTCATTTTCTGCTTCGGGCTATTTTTAAATAGCTGCGAAAACATCTTGATCGGCTCCGATATAAGATTACGGCTATCACTAAAGCTGAGGGCTAATATTGTATTTAACTCTTGAGCATTTGCAGGATCATCACACCATATCTGCGCTTCTATAGTTGCCTGTATGAGCGCTTGAGTTGCGATCGGATATTTATCCACCCAGTCAGCACGCATCGCCATAATTTCGCCTGGATAATTATGCCAAATCTCCCCAGTTGCGATCGCAGGATCAGCAAGATTCGCGTCGATTAATTTAAGCGTGTTCCAACTATCTAGACAGAGTAAATCGGCTTTATTCTGTCTAATTTGAGGAATGATCTCATCTAATGGAATGGTAAGAATATCGATATCTTGTTGAGGAATAATATCCATTGATGCGAGCCAATACCTTAGCCATAGGTCATAATTACTGCCTATTTCTGCGATCGCACTATTTATCGGCTTCCCAAACAACTTAGCAACATCTTGCCAAGGCGCAATTGTGACTCTTTTAAGCTGAATCCCCAAGGGCTTGAGCCGTTTAGAAGCAACGATATATCCACCGTTAGTGTGCAATCGCATCAATACATACATCGCCGTTTTGCTTGGATGTCCTTTGATTAATCCCTCATTCATTAATTCAGGTAAAGGACTATAAAAATGTCCGCCATCAAGCCCATCGTCATTTGTGCCGAGTTCAGTTCTGATAGCAGTGCGATCGCAAATATTTTGCCACGACTTAAATGGAACTAGTTCCACATCAGTCATCCCATATTTAGCAAATAGTTTTTTGTTTTTAGCGACTAATAGAGGTGCAACTTCCATTGAAGGAAGAATACCGAGTCGCACTGATTGGATCTCAGGATTATTTGAAACATTTGTAAAAACATTAATCTGAGATAGTTGCTTAGGTAAAGGATTAGACGCGCAGTTATTCAGCAATACTGTGCTTGCTGCCACGCCAAAGGTTGTCAGGATTTTACGTCTAGAGAATTGCATAACATTTTAATCAAACCTAAAAAGCTGTGGCGCACGCGCAGCGTGCGCCACAGCTTTTTGGATTTTGGTTTTTATTAAGCGCCAACTAAAAATGAACGAACTATGTCTAGGATACGCTGACTAGATTTACCATCGCCAAAGGGATTGGCAACATTAGCCATTTGCTCATAGGCTTTGCGATCGCAAAGCAATGCTGAAGCCGCCGCCACAATATCCGCAGTTTCAGTGCCAACCAGCTTACTTGTGCCTGCATCGATTGCCTCTGGACGCTCAGTGGTAGAACGCAACACTAATACTGGTTTACCGAGACTAGGAGCTTCTTCTTGCAAGCCGCCTGAGTCACTCATGATCAGATAGCAGCGCTGCATTGCGCCAACCAATTGTTCATAATCTAGAGGCTCAACCAAGAAAATGCGAGGATGATTGCCAAGCTTGGCAATTAGAGGCTCTCGTACCACAGGATTGAGATGCATCGGCAGCACCATTGCGACATCTGGAAAATCTGCCAAGATCTGCAACCATGCTTGAATTATTTGCGCTAATGGTTCTCCCCAATTCTCACGGCGATGGACTGTCGCTAAGATTACCCGATGCGAAGCCCAGTCTAGTCCTTTAATCTCACATTTAGGCGATCGCCCTGACACATACAGCAGCGCATCTATTACGGTATTACCTGTATTGTAAATACCCGTTTTTATACCAGAAGCTTGAAGGTTCTCCACTGAAGCAACGGTAGGTGCAAAATGAAGTTGGGCAATTTGCGAAACTAAACGACGATTTGCTTCTTCAGGGAATGGATTAAATAGGTTATCGGTGCGAAGTCCAGCTTCTACATGCCCAACAGGAATCTGTTGATAAAACGCTGCTAGAGCTGCCGCAAATGCGGTGGTGGTATCACCTTGGACTAATACAATATTGGGTTGAATCTCTTTATATAACTTCTCTAACCCGACCAAGCTATTGCAAGTAATCTGCGTCAGAGTTTGCTTTGGTTGCATGATCCCTAAGTCATAATCAGCTTTAAGTTCAAACAACTGCATTACCTGTTCTACCATTTCCCGATGTTGCCCAGTTAAAATTACTGAAGTCTGGAAGTCAGGATTATTTCGGAATAGCTGAATGATCGGCGCAAGTTTAATGGCTTCTGGACGAGTTCCTAAAGTAATACAGACATGAAATTGAGTTGACATATAGTTCTCATTAAAAGATTTTTCTAGCTGTACAGCGCTTTGCGCTGTCATCATAGCTGGCACTAAGTATAAAATCCAAAAAGTAAAGGCGGCGCGGAGCGCCGCCTTTACTTTTTGGATTTTATACTTAGCGCAAAATTAATTGTGATGAAATAGAGGCTGCTTTAGGCGCTTTACTATTGCCGAAAGCAGCATGAATTCCTCTCAATGCGACAATAATAATCACGCAAACAGCAACATATTGAGCAAGTTGAATCGCAAAAATTGGAGTTTTCTGTAAAACTTGCCAAGGAGCATTATTCGCTGAAGATCTAGTCTCAGACTGTAAATCGCTAAGATCATCTGAATCAGTAATTGAGGGAATATCATCAAAAAATAGTAAATCTGAATCTTGAGCAGATTGAGTATTTCCCAGATCAGAATTAATATTTGGGAAAGATGCAGGAGAATCTATTTCTCCGAACATTTCATCTAGATCGGGGCTAGATGAGGCGGGATTTTTTTCGCTATTGGCGCGATTTTGCGGATCATTTCGCTCCAGCATAGATTTTGGTGGGAATACTGGTAAAGGAGGTATTCTAGGCTTTTGTTGTATCTCCTTGATTCCGCCATTTTCACTAATATTGCGATCTTCTTGATCAACTAAATAAATTTCCTCTGTCCATGCAGGTTCATCGCATCCTGTCTGCTGCCAAGAAATTGTGAGGCTATTAACTGTTTTGACCTCAAGGGTGACAAACCATTTTTTTAGCATTCCCACTAGCACTTGACGATTAGGGATTCGCACTTCATCATCTAGCGATCGCAGATCTGACTCAATTAAAATATCTAAGCGGTCGCCGTCACGCTCGACGTTTGCTAGCATTGCTTGAGACTTGAGCAACCGATTCATTAGCGATGCGATCGCATTTACATTACCCTGTTTGGCTTGTTCAACTAGCGGATTTGTTGCCATTTGTCCGCACCCTCGGATGCTAATTTTAAAGATATTTTTCAGATTAAGCCAAATGTATCAGATTTTTGCAACTATAGCTATCGCCAAGTATGTTAGGACATAAAACCCGAAAAGGAGAGGCGGCGCGGAGCGCCGCCTCTCCTTTTCGGGTTTTGATTTATCTTAATACAAGTGGTGATAGCTATATAGTTGTCCCCAATATCAAAAAGTAAATGAGAATGCACCGCACCCCCATAAAAGCCAAAATAGAGAGGTGACGCTTGCGTCACCTCTCTATTCTGGCTAACTGCCTCGCATGACTTGATTGAGCATTGTTTCAACCTGTAAGGC
>CASBRC010000127.1 GCA_949128015.1 Synechococcales cyanobacterium PMM_0003 | reverse complement strand
ATTCCAGTTTCAACGCAAACTACTGTGTCTGCGATCGCGATCAAAAAACAAGGTGACAATCCTCCTTTTTGGCATAAAGACAGTTCGTTTATCGAAACGATGGAAGAACTCTATGTGCGCGTGAAAACCAAGAATTCAGCATTGCTATAGCTTAAAAACAAAAGCTGTGGCGCAAGCACAACGTGCGCCACAGCTTTTGTTTTTTATTGTGCTGGGTTTTTAATTGCACCCATAAAGATAATTGTGCCTGTTTGCCGATCGCTAATTGTAAAGAAAAATGGGCGATCGACAACCATCCGAAATGGAAGTTCTTCTGATGACCTTCCTGAAGTTGTTCGCACCTCAACAGAAGTAACTGCTGCTGCTTCTGTTCCTTCTTCATTTACCTCAACAAAGGTTTTATGCTTCACATCGCCGATAAAAGCCTCAGTCTTGGAGAGATTGCGAAAATCAGCCTTTTCTTGGTTAAAAGCGATCGCCATACCCATATTTTGCAAAGCATCTTTAAGACTGATTTCATATTCCATTTTAAAACGTGGTAATTGGATCAAGCCCTCTTTGCGCGTGAATTTCGTTGACCAGTCTTGCCAATTCTTGGCGGTGAGCTGCTTCTGGAATTCTGTGAGACTAGATTTTGGCTTTGGTAAGAAAACCTCCATACTAAAGCGACCAGAGCCATAGGGCAGACTAATCGCTTGAAATGTCGGTGCATCATAATATCGGTATTCACCCGATCGCGACATCGCAGGATGTTGAATCGCTGTGCCATCAGCAAGGATAAAAGGCTGCGGCTTGGTGAGTGATTTCTTAAAGGGAGCTTTCCATTTACCTTTAAAGTAAACGGCGTTGATTAAAAAGAGCAGACTGTCGGGTTCGATGCGGTCAACAATCTTATCGATTTTGTTCTTGGTATTTTGCTTAACCCAATCATTAATCGTATTTACAGAATTAGGATCATTAAAATTAAGATTAGCAATTTCGGCTTGATAGAATTCTTTCACTTTATTTAGAAAAGTTGGCTCTAAAGCAATATCCTTTCGCGCCCAAAGTGAGTTGGCAATATTCAATTCTACATTCGTATCGCCATTGGCTAGCAATTTCTGAATTGTTTGATTAAAGATATTTACATCACCGATTTTGAGACCTTGTAATTCTAAAGCCTTGGCAATCGCCTCTTGTGTTTCTCCATTTGCGCCGTTATAGGTCATTGATAATGCGATCGCAACACTCGAAGGAGAGATGAATATATTTTTATTGGGGTCTTGTTTGGCAATGCGATCGAATAGCTTAAATCCAAATTTGCTACTCGCCTCAACTAACCGATCGTCAAGTTTCACTTTGCTATTACTTGGTCGATTATTGATCATGGGTTTTGGGGTTATAGCGACATTGGTTGGTGCTGGACTGACTGTGCTAATTAGTGAAGCTTGCGGTTTGGGAGTGTCTGGGTCTGCACATCCCATCAAGGCTAAGGCTAACAGGCTAACAATCGTGGCACGATAACAGGTTTTCATAATGCTGATTTTTACATCTTTAAATTTCTATATTTTTAGCTTAGAGCATTATTTGCGATCGTATATCACGGTTACATTTTTTGTAACTTATACATTCTTTTTGGCATTATTTTAACTTTTTTATTTCCACTGAGAAGCAAGTACTATTAGATGGTATGAAATTTGAGTTTAGTTATGCCATCCTTGCGTGCGTGGTTACAACCAAAACGGTTAGCCATTTTTGAAGCTTGTTTAATTGGGGTGTTAGCAGGCTTAGCTGCTGTCATGTTAAAACAGGGAATTGGCTGGATCGGTGGTTGGAGAATCCAAATATCTAACGACTTACCATTATGGTTTGCTTTACCGACAATTGGTCTGACTGGCGGCTTTCTATCAGGTTTTTTGATTGACAATTTTGCAACAGAGGCTTCAGGCAGTGGCATTCCGCAAGTCAAAGCAGCCCTGAGCTATGTTCCCATTGCCATCAATCTACGGGTTGCCGTTGTCAAAATCGCTAGTACGATCTTGGCGCTTGGCTCAGGGCTTGCGCTTGGTCGGCAGGGTCCCACAGTGCAGATTGGAGCGGCGATCGCAGGACAGGTGAGCCAATGGATTCCTACTTCGCCCGAATATCAACGCCAACTTATTGCCGCAGGAGCCGCCGCAGGACTCGCCGCAGGATTTAACGCTCCGATCGCAGGAGTTTTATTTGTGATCGAAGAACTACTCCACGATGTTTCTAGCCTAACTTTGGGTACGGCTATTCTTGCCTCGTTTATAGGTGGTGTAGTTTCTTTGGTCTTGTCAGGGCAGAGTCTCAGTCAAGTGATTCCATTAGCTCATTTTTCAGCCCAAGAGATTCCTTTTTTGTTATTACTAGGGCTGCTCTCTGGTTGGTTTGCCGCGCTCTTTAATCACAGTGTCATCGCCTTTACTAAATGGAACCGAAGTGTCTTCAAGATGAGCTTTGCATGGCGAATTGCGATCGCAGGTTGTATGTCTGGGATGGTGATTGCAATGTCGCCCATCGACTTTCGCGATAGTACAGGCTTGCAGATGTTTTTGTCAGTGGGACAATCAGACTGGCAAGTTACGGCGGGAACCTTTGTAGTGCGATTTATCCTCACCTTAATTGCCTGTAGTGCGGAAACTTCGGGAGGATTATTTGTGCCTAGTTTGATCTTAGGAGCGGCTCTCGGCTCACTGGTGGGAAATTTAGAGCATTCATTACTAGGTGTTGGCACTCTAGGAACTTACGCTCTTGCAGGAATGGGCGCTTTTTTTGGTGCAGTCGCTAAAGTACCAATTACCGCCTTTGTGATTGTTTTTGAAATCACCCGTGATTTTAATATTGTCCTTCCATTAATGATTACCAGCGTTGTTGCATATCTATGTACTGAGAAATACGCCCCTGGCTCTTTATACACGCATTTATTGGAACTTAAAGGCATTTATCTAAAAGTGGAAACTGTTACCGATGGATTATGGGACGGATTAAGGGCGGTTGATGTCATGCAACAAAATGTGGAAGTTTTAAGTAGTAAAATACCTGTTAATGAAGCGGTGCAGGCTTTTGCAAGATCGCGACATCGTGGATTTCCTGTAGTGACGAATGATCGGTTGGTTGGGATCATTAGTCAAACGGATTTGCTTAAAGTCCAAGAACAACATTTGTCTGGTGATATTATGATCAGCCAGATTATGACCCCGAAGCCAATTACAGTCAGTACTGAAGAAAGTCTTGCCCAAGTTCTATATCTTCTATCTTATTACAAGCTGTCGCGTTTGCCTGTCATCGATCGCTACAAACTAGTAGGAATTATTACTCGTAGCGATATTTTGAGAGCGCAAGCAAAACGATTGCGTGGAGTCAGTTCCCAAACATCTAAGCCGTCATATCTTGTCTATCAGCAGCGTGGTACTGCAACGGGCAAAGGAAGGCTACTTTTGCCGTTGAGCAATCCTCTAACAGCTATTTATTCGATTGAGATTGCTTTAGCGATCGCAGAGGCGCAAAACTACGAATTAGAATGTCTACATATCATCTCTATTGCTCCTCATTTTGTACCATCAGAAACTAATGTTGATTTAGAATCTAGTTTGGAATTATTTCAACAAGTTTTCAACGCTGCTAAGACGAAGCAAGTGCCAATTCATACACAAGTACGGGTGGCTCATGATGTTGGTCAAACTATTTTAGAAGTAGCCCACGATCGCAAGATTGATCTCCTCCTACTTGGATGGCAGGGGCTTTCTAAATCCTCAGAAAAGATATTTGGAAATACAGTTGATACGGTAGTAAAGCAATCAGATTTTGATGTGATGCTAGTCAAATTTAGCGATCGTTTGCAAAGGGCTAACCCATATAATCAAGAGTTCCGCAAGCCAAATATTTCCTTCAATCGTTGGCTAATTCCTGTTGCTGGAGGGCAAAACACTGAAAATGCATTGCTATTACTCCCTGCTCTGATGTCACTATCCCCTTATCCAGAAGTATGTCTCTGCCAGATTTTCTCTCCTGCTGCTGACGAAAAGCACAAAGCAAGCCATTTAGAAAAATATGCAGATTTATTATATAAATCGCTCCATTTTTCCGTGGGTACGATTGCTATTTGTTCCAAATCAATTGCCGATGCGATCGTTGATCTGGCGGATCAGGAAAGAAGTGATGTAATTATGCTAGGAGCTAGTCGCGAAGGAATTTTGCAACAGCTTATTCACGGTAATATCCCCGAAGCGATCGCCCGAAATAGTAATAGAACAATCATTGTTTTTCATAAAGCGTCATAAAAAGAATCTCCTATATTTGAGATACGAGATTCTTTACAGTTTGTTCAGTTTTTAAAAATCTTTCTGGGGTTTGTCGGGGCTAAGCCCTGACAAACCCCAAATTAGTTTATGGTTTGTATTGTCAAATCTTGATTTATCGGCTATATTAGTCATCAGGTTGAATAAACCCTCGATGTCAGACATCGAGCCACAACTGATAATAAACATTTAGATAACAGGAGGTGATGCCCATGCAATCAGATAGTAGTAACGGTAAACGTGTGGGTCTTCAGGTTTCCGAGCTGTGTGCTGGAGCTGTTCTGTAAGGTATTTAGTTAATTATCTCTAGTTCGCTAGCTTAATTTACTAGTAGACCTGAGATCCTTCCAGCAGTTGACTGTGACCTAAAGATCCTAAAGTATTCCGAAACAAAAAGACCTAGCCAATGGCTAGGTCTTTTTGTTGTTAAAAGAATCCGCGCTTCAAAACTGAAAGAGTAGGTTGCAGCGCTTTGCGCCGCAACCTATTCTTCTAATTAACGTCAGTTCGGGTTAAGCTTTTGCCCTAAAAGCGCAGCTAACCAAGAACTAAAGTTCTTGGCTCAAAGCTTAAGT
>CASBRC010000126.1 GCA_949128015.1 Synechococcales cyanobacterium PMM_0003 | reverse complement strand
TTCTATTCATTTAGTAGATATGATTTGGCTCATATAAATTTAATTAATACAATGATTAAAGAAGTTCAGCCTATTATCCAGAATTACTTAAAGCATCTATTTTGTCAAGAATTTTAAAAAATGATTTATCATAAAAAAATAGCTTTTCAAGTGAACCCCAATGAGTCAAGTCCTCACTCTAGAACTTAGCGATGCCGACTATGCCGAACTCAGACATCGTGCTGAATTAGCAGGTACAACCATCACGGAATGGGCGATCTCTTCCCTAAAAGAACATAAACAACCAATCAAACCTAAACTACGCAACGAAATAGAAAAAGCAACTGCCCGTCAACGATTTCGCCGCCATGCTGGAATAATATCTCTTGGATATGCAACAGGCGCAGACAATGAAAGCATTGACGCTGACCTCGCCAAAGCATACACCAATGAACTTGGAGAAATTGCATAGTGATATTTCTGGATACATCAGGCTTACTGTGTTAAATGGAAGTAATTCGAGTAGATAGAGTAATACTTCAATCTCTAATTGAGAGTAGAATAAGATGTTGGCATCTAGAAGTTCCGTGACTTTTTGGCAACGCTTCGCGAGACGGCGGTTAAGGAATAAGAAGTCGCGATTAGTCAGGCGATCGCAGATTTTGTTAGAGATTAAGAGATATTGCGATCGCCACCAAATAAGCAATCAAAAGCATAAAACCAAATGATAAAATAAACCTGAATCTTGTTTTTTCTTTTCCTTAAAAAAATGCAACAGATAGACATTGCCAACGCGCAAACCCAACTACCACAGCTTATACAAATAGCCTTACAAGGCGAAGAAATTATCATTACTCGCAACAATCAACCCATCCTCAAACTAACCCAAATTTTCCCCACAGGCAAACGTAGACAAAGAGGTAGCGCCAGAGGACAAATAAAAATTGCTCCTGATTTTAAAGCTCCACTCGCAGACTTTCAAGAATACATGACATGAAAATAATTCTTGATACTCATACTTTCCTCTGGTTTGTCAATGACAGTCCAGAACTGAGCAATAGTGCCGCCGAATTAATAGAATCAGATGTAGATTTATGGATTAGTATTGCTAGCCTTTGGGAAATCTCAATTAAGGTTAATCTCAATAAATTAGATTTACCCGATGACTTTGACCGATTCATTCCTCATCAAATAGCCGTAAACGGGATCGAAATCCTACCCATAAACCTTCAACATTTGATAGCTCTTACAAAACTTCCGTTACACCATCGAGATCCTTTCGATCGCATACTCATTGCCCAAGCGATCGCCGAAAATGTCCCAATTATTAGCATTGACAAAAAGTTTGACCTGTATGGAGTTAATCGGCAATGGTAAGCACTAAGCCAACCTTGCGATCGCCGTACTGAGCAACTTGTCAAAATGCGATCGCAGATTTTGTTAGAGATTCAGAGATATTGCGATCGCTTTTTGATGAGAATGGTGAAGGGGCGATCGTTCTCTTAAACATCCCCATCGTAGTCTTATTCAAAAACTCACGAGCATCAGCATGAATACTAAGCCCACGAACATTTCTCGCTTACTAAACTAATTGAAGGAGACTTTATGGCAATTGATTCGATAGTAAGTGAGCAATACGATCGCCTAGCTCAAATATACGATCGCCGTTGGCATTCCTACATCTTGAACAGCCTCATATTCTTAAAAGATTACATGGAACTTTCAGGAGATGAAGTCATTTTAGATATAGCCTGTGGTACAGGTGAGCTAGAGCGAATTTTGGTCAATAACTATCCAAACCTAAATATTACAGGTGTAGACATCTCAGAGAAAATGCTAGATGTGGCAAAGTCGAAATTTCCCAATTCCCAACAGATAGACTTTCTGAAAGCCAGTGCCAATAGTCTCCCATTTCCTGATTCTAGCTTTGATACGATCGTGTCAGCTAGTGCCTTCCACTACTTCAATAATCCTATTAATGCTTTGCAGGAAATGAAACGTGTTCTCAAACCTAATGGCAAAGTGATAATTATGGATTGGTGTCGAGATTTTTGGTTTTGCCAAGTATTTGATTTGTTTCTGAAGCTAACTGATCCTGCCCATAAAAACTGCTACACCCAACAGGAGTTACATAACTTTCTGAATAAAACTGATTTTCAGGTTACAGGACAGGAAAGAACTAGACCGCATCTACTATGGGGGGTAATGATTGCCACAGGAACTCCTTAATTTTTTGAAGGTTATGCTCTCACCGAGATCGCCATGAATCAGTTTTTGAGCGCTTTGCGCTGTAAATTTTTTGCGATCGCATTTGACATTAAACTCAATTTGCGCGATTATAGTTAAGCTAATAAATTAATTAGTAAATTTCTGGGGCTATAGCGCAGTTGGTAGCGCATCTCAATGGCATTGAGAGGGTCAGCGGTTCGAATCCGCTTAGCTCCATACTAAAATAGGAATAGCGCATCGCGCTGTTCCTATTTTTTGTATCAAGAAGCCATGTATCAATTAATGTCCAGTGCTTTGGTTGCGATCGCATTTTTTGTTGCCTCTACCTCAGCACAAACCGTCAAGGCTCAGACTCCGCCGATCCGTTCCTATCAACCTAAAGCCACTGAGACATCCCGAAAAGCCCAAATCCAAGAGCAGCTACTAAAAGCAGATCCGAGTAGATTTGATCTCAAAAAATATCCTATTACTGACAGCAATGCTACCCATTGGCAAGAGTCGCTATGGGCGATCGGGGTTTTAGCGCCAGACAAAAGCTATGCTGTGCAAGCCCTCGAAAATGTTTTACAGATGACTACGGTTGCCAATCTAAGTGATCCCCAAAAGGGGATCATTGATATGGCGATGCAGGTAAGTTTAGAACTATATACGCTTAAGCCTGACGTTTATGGCAAGCTCCAATCACATTTTTTACGCACAATTAGCTCCAGTGATGATTCTCAATGGGTAGCGCTATCTTTAGCGGCGATCACGAAATCAGCAAATACCGAACCAAATCAACTTGCAAAATTAAAACTAAAAGTGCAGCAACGCTTTCCAAAATGGCAGCAAGATCTGCACCTGCGCGTTACGTTGCAAAATCTGCCAAGCGATCGCCCAGTAACTGAGAAATCAAGTGCAATTCCCAATCTTACGGATCTATTAAAATGGCAAGTTGCACCTCAACAAGCACATGTATATGTTTTCTGTCGCCCTAATCGCGATGTTTTATGTCTAACGCTAATCAAAGATCGTAACGGTAAATTTTTAAAACAGGGACAGCAACTTTGGTCAACACCATTATTACTTCAGTCTGTACGAAATCTAGACTGGTATTTTACAAATGGACGCACACCTCAAGGGCTATATCGAATGGAAGGAATTTCTCGACAACCTGATGATGAGTTTTTTCATGCCTATGGACAATTTTCACTGGTGAATTTATTTGTACCTTTTGAGGATGGCGTTCAGGCATTTTTGCCAAATCAAAAAGGAAAATTCACAGGTAATCTGCAAGCCTATCAAGCGCTTTTGCCGCCTACTTGGCGCAACTATGCGCCAATTCAGCAAACTTTTTGGGCGGGTAATGTCGGGCGATCGCTATTTCGGATTCATGGCAGTGGCGCTGCGCTCGATTTTTTCCATAATAAAGATAAAGTGGTCAACCCCAAAAACTTTGACTGGAATGCCACTTTGGGATGTCTTTCGGCGCTAGAAATCTATGATGATCGGGGGAGTTTGCTCAAAGCCGATATGCCAAAGATTCTTGATGC
>CASBRC010000125.1 GCA_949128015.1 Synechococcales cyanobacterium PMM_0003 | reverse complement strand
TTAAATCTCGTGATTGATCCTAGCGTTCCAACGGCAATCAGAATTGATGAACGCCGAATGCGGCAGATGCTAATTAATTTATTAAGTAATGCCGTCAAATTTACACCCAAAAATGGGAAGGTTGCACTTGAAGTAAAGTCAGTCAAATTAGAACATTCTGAAGAAAATCCTAAAAACGAACTTTATTTTTCAGTGTCGGATACTGGTATTGGAATTTCTTTGGAGGATATCAATCGACTATTTCAGCCCTTTATTCAAATTGATAGCAGCCTCAGTCGTCAGTATGCAGGTACAGGGCTAGGTTTAAATTTAGTTAAGAAACTTGCCGAGCTTCACGGTGGACAAGTAAGCGTTAAGAGCAAAGTTGGTGAGGGCAGTTGCTTTACTATCGTCATGCCCTATGAGCAACGTAGTAAATAAAAAAGCTGTGACGCACATTTGTGCGTCACAGCTTTTTGGGTTTTGTGATTAGAAAAAGGTAGGAATACCACTTGGACGCAAATCTTTGAAATCAAGAATCTTCCGAACTACATTGATTGTAGACAATGAGTTCTCAATAGGAATTAAAGACGCTAGTTGATTCGGTAGAACTTGCATCACAGGAGGCATATCCCTCGTAAATACATTGATTGTGCGGTTAATTAATGACTGTTCACCCTTGATAAAAGCATTTGTATAGGTGGCTTGATTGGTTGCTTGGGGTAGCCCTGCAACGTTAAACAGCCCAATGGGAATACCTTGTGATGAGGTCAGGAAGCGAGCAACTGTTTGAGAGAGAACTGTTGTGGTCTGGATTTGGGTGAAGTAATCATACATTTTGACATTGCGATCAACTTTACCAATACGCTGAGAGTCAATACCATAGACAGTTCGCACAGTACCGTAGGCTGACGGATCGCTCGGTAAAACTAGGCTGATGGTTGAGAAGTCTTTTAGCAATTGGACTTCGCTATAGCCTAAAGGACGATTTTGCAGATCAAACAAACGGACAACTAAGCGGTCGCCTGGATTAAGTCCACTAATAAAGGTAGCGCGTTGATTAATATTAAAGCGATAATCACCAACAAAGCGCTCGACTATAAATCCTTTAGAGCGCTTCGATTTGAGTGATATACGAGCAATGACCTGAGACAGACGTGGCTGGCTCTGCAAAATGGCTAGGCTAAAATGTCCACGATGCGGATTCTTGTTGGATAGCTCAACCCCATCACGCTGTTTGCGATCTTTACGGTCTTTGCGATCTTTACGGTCTTTGCGATCTTTGCGATCGTCGTCATCATCGTCTCTGCGATCGCGACCTTTACGATCATCGCCTTCATAGTCGTCATCTTCGTCGTCATCATCTTTTTTGGAAATAATGATCGGCTTCATTGGTTTGGCAGAGTTAACCGTCTGTACATTTGTGTTCTGGATCACGACAGTTTGACTAGTCTGTGAGGTGCTTGATTGAGAACTAGTCGAGATCCCCAAATCGCGATCGGAAAGAATAGAACTACTAGAAGAATTGTTGTATGTGTTATTAAAAGTGTTATTAGAGGCGTTATTAGAAGTATTGCTGGAAGTGCTGGTGTATATAGATGAAATACGTCCAGCTTTTACCTCAGATGCACTAGCAGTTACAATTGAAGCAAAAGATTTGATTTCTTCAATCTCAAATTTTGCATCTTTTACTCCATTAGGAAGATCATAGCGAATGCTTGTAATAGCCTTGAGATCGCCATTGTAAATATCATCAAGAGAAATTTTTTCGCTCAGAGAATTCAAGGAAATCATCTCTACGGCAGCAAATTGTCGCCCCGCATTTTTTGAGAGCAGTCTTGCACCTGAGTTGGTATAAACTTCGCGCCATTCCCCAGAGCGTCTTACATATAGCTGATACACAGCATTTGCGTAGGTTGTCGAAGGCTTATTGGCAATATCGAGTAAGATGCCAATGCTTGAGAGGTTGCCAGAATTATCGAGCAATCGTAATAGCTGCACACCTGTTTGCCAGTTCTGTGGAACTTGAGCAACTATTTGGGAAACAGATGGGGCTGCGATCGCTTCTAAGGTAGAGAGAAAAGGTGTGGTGGCAAGAGTTGCGGTAAGAAGACATAGAGAAGTCTTCTGAAACCTGTTCGTTAGTTGATTACGAAAATTTTTGCGAAAAATATTCATTGCGATTTTTTCCTAGCTCGATTTACTACCTAAAAAAAAAGACGATCTTTTTATTTTTTGGTTCCAAAACTAAAAAATAAGTGACAGCGCTTTGCGCTGTCACTTATTTTTTGTTGTATATAATTTTTAAGAAAAGCTTAGAGAAAGCGGGATATTTGAATTTGCGCCCAAAAATTTTGTAAGCGATCGCTAAAACTAGCACTCGGAAATCTTGAATGCGATCGCCATTTGTCCAATGATAAATGCCCCATCGGTGTCAGCCGAAAACTATCAGTAATCCCTTGTCCATCAACCTCGCGACGTAATACTCCCACTTGAATGAGCCATAGTAAGGCGTTTTCGGTAGTAATTAAGTTGGTGGAGCTGATTAAATATTGATTTTTAAGACCATCGTTCCCTGCGATCGCTCTTAGATTTACGCCTTGTTTTGCCATATCCGCAAACAATTTCACTGTAAAGGGCGCACAACGCAAAGCTGTTTCTGCTCTTTGCAATATGTGGGGTTCGTATTCTGCAAAATCCCCTTTGTTGCGCTTACTTAAAATATCAGTTGGCATAGTATTCTTTATACTCAAAGCATTCTATATTTGACAGTCAATGCTAGCAGCATAGAGCAACGCTAGCATTAACCTTTTGATATCAGAAAATACAATTCATCCGTCTTGCTAATGTCAAATTAGTCGTATCTTTTAGGATCTTTCTTTTCTTTCTTTTCAGAAGGATCTTTCTTGGGCTTTTTAGTCTCTTTATTGCCTTTTTGTTCTTTAGACATTGTTTTCTCCAGTGCCGATAAAAAATAAAAATAAGCTCTGTTTTACTGGGCTTATCGATACTATTCTACCTCAATTCTAAATAATCTGTGAGCTTTGCAATAGCTACAATTCTATGCAATCCAGTAGGGTGAAGTGTAATTCATGGCGATCGCTCTATATTGTATTGAATAGCTACAAGCAGCTAAATGTCTAAGCTAGAGAGCGATCATCATGATGTCCACTCAAAATCCTAAAAATTATCACTCTCCTACGACTAATGCTCTTGCCATGGGAATGGCTCTCAAAAAAATGTACGAGACGGGGCGTAAAGATTTTGATTCAGAAAATTTTTCAGGGCTGAAATTATCTTGCTGTAAGCTGTCCTCTATTAATCTGACCAGCTCAGATTTGCGAAATGCCGATCTTGACCTCACAGATTTAAGTGAGTCTGACCTGCGAGGGGCAAATCTAGAGCGATCGACCCTTAGTTTTACTAATTTGACTAATGCTAATTTAAGTAACGCTAATTTAAAAGAAGCAAATCTGGGGGGAGCTGATTTGAGTGGTGCGAATTTAAGGGGGACAATTCTCCAAAATGCAAATTTACGGGGCGCAAATTTAAGCAATGCACATCTCGAATTTGCCGATCTCCAAGGAGCTAACTTAACGGGGGCAAATTGCTCTGGATGCAATATGAGCTACGCTAATCTACAACATGCTGATTTGACTGAGGCAAATTTGGATAATGCCAATCTTATCAAAAGTAATTTTGAATATGCTCTGCTTGATGGCACGACTTTAAACAACGCTAGCTACTAACCTACATTCAGCGAATGGGAGCGCTCCGCGCTCCCATTCGCTGGTTTTTATTCAATGCCGATCGCAAGTCTTGTATAAACGGTGGCAAGTGCATTGGCATCGCCAACATTACCAGGAAATAAGACAACGGGTAAATCAGGAAAACGGGGATGGTCTTCGGGCGTGCGCACCACAGAACAACCAGCCAGAATTTGTCCTAGCAGCCTTGCGGTGGGAAGTTTTAAACCTGTACTTAAAACATCGTTAGAAGTAATTCCACCCTTGCTGATCAAAAAGCCAATATCTGCGGGTAACTCCTGTACGATCGCCATTAAAAGTGCCGAGACTGACTGACCAAAAGCAAGACGTGTAGAAATATCTGCAAATTCTAATTCCTTGCGACTGGTAAACACCACGGCTGTTTTGCCAGATTCGTGGGCTTGTTGCACTTGAGTTAGGGCTTCTTGTTTGAGAATTTCTGATTGAGCCTCAACATCGCTTAATAGACGCGAGACATCGATCTCTACAGGAACTGTGTTTGGGGCTTTAAGCAAGTTTTCTAACTGCTCGGTGGTTTTTTTGACATGAGAGCCAACGATTGCGACACCAGCTTTATGCGATCGCATATATTTTGACATATCCTCAGCAGCGATCGGCTGGGGCGGCAACTTGGCAAGAGCCGTCAATAAACTAGCGGCACTACGGAATAAAAATCTTTTACCAGTCGCCGCCACTGCCAAAATATCCGAGGCAAATTGATTGAGATCGGCTTGATTCTCGGCATCGACGACACCACATTGATTGTCATGCATACGGGCTAAACGCTGACGCACACCTGAACGAATATCTCCTAACAAAAATCGCTGCACATTTGCGGCGGGAATTCTGCCCTTAGTTTTTTCTTCGACATAATCAGGCAAATAGCTATGGGTATAACCAAAAACCGAATCCTTAGCAAATTCGGTTTCATGTACTGGTGTGGGTACGCCATTGACTACTAAATAATGTACGCTCGACTTGGTAAAGCGCCCACCTTCAAAAAATGCTGGCACAAGGAAATGCGCGTCAAAATCACCTAACTCTTCTGCGATCGCATCGGTCTCGATCGGATAATGTCCGCGCAACGTCGAGTCAGAGCGACTGACGATCATAAATTCGTGAATATTTTCGGCTTCGAGTGCAGGTTTGAGATTGCGGCAAACTTCACGAGTTACTTTGGTCGCATCTTCAGGAGTTAGCGATCGCGTATTCGTCAGTACAAACATGATCGGCGAAGCATCGGCAAGTCCAATTCGTAAAGTTGCCACATCCCATTGAGTTAGCAGTAGGCAGCTATGTACAGTTTGTGAACCTGTCGGATCATCATCAAGAACAATAATTTTAGGTTGAGGTTTAGACTGTGAAGAAGAAATAGCTGCCATTGCTTTTTGGATAGCGTTTGTCAAACGAGTATACCAACCGACAAGGCGATTTTGGCTGCCAATCCAAACCAAAAAAGCTGTGGCGCACGCTGCGCATGTGCCACAGCTTTTTTGGTTTGGTATTTAATTTTTAATAGAAAGGGCTTATAGCTTGTAAAATTACGGCGGAAGCTCGTTTAGCATCTTCGGGTTGATCTAGCGTTAGGCTTACCTCCGTCAACCTTGCTTCTAAAGCTTCAACAGTTTCGTAGGTTTGAAAGATCAGCTGAATTAGATCATCAATGTCATAAGTGTAGAGTGCAGACCAATCACGTTCTTGAGGACTAAACCGATAATTCAGGCTAGAAAACAATAGGATTTTGGCATGAAGAGGACTGATATTTCTCGAAATGTCAGCTCTCAAATCAAATAAATTAGTTAAATATTTGAGATTGTGTTTGTGGGGAATTGTGTCGCTATCATTTTTCTCATGAGCCTCATTTCTAGTTGCGGCAGATCCATTTTGGGATACTGAAGCTATCTCAGGATTTAAAAAGCTATAGGGAAGTGTTCCTTCATCTCGCAGAGTATAGAGAAAACCAAGACTATCGATAATATTGTCGGCGGCAAGTAAATAGTCAGACTGCTTACTAAGTTGTTTGACTTGGCTATTTAATTTGTGCTTGAGCATGTTGAGATCGGGAAACATGATCATCAATTCGCGCACAAGTTGACGTATAGTCAACGCTTTAACTTCGTTGACATCATTTGACCAAGAATCATGACAGGTAAAGAGGATGAGTCGTTTGATGCGAAGTACATTGCTGTCTTGCTCCAAACTATCGATAACTTCCTCTAGAAGATTTAAATCTTCCATATTTTTGTTAGGCGATGCAATGCTCAGTTGTCATATTGGTTGATGAAGGCATTCTACGTCAAGACTAATAGTTACGGCTGTCCACAAAGTGCTGGCTTGATTGTTTTAAGAGTGAGCTTTGCCATCGGGCATAGTTGCCCCACTGAAGATTGTGCCAATGGTACTAGCTCCACTCATCTCGGCTCTGGTCAGTACCGCACCACTGAGATCAGCTCCATCAAGATTAGCTCTTACTAAATAAGCATCAACTAGACTAGCTTGACTCAGATTTGCTCTGTCTAACAGCGATCGCGATAGATCAACACCTGTAAGTATTGCCTGAATTAATCCTGCATTACTTAAAGTCGCCATGCTCAGATTCGCTTTAGTTAAATTAGCGCCAAATAGGTTGGCAAGTCTTAGGTTTGCACTTTTGAGATCGGCTTTTGTCAGGTTTGCGCCTTTGAGATTAGCTTCTGTGAGGTTGACATTACTAAGATTTGCCTCAGTAAAAATCGCCCCACTTGCGATCGCACTACTGAGATTTGCCCCTTGTAAGTTAACCCTTGAAAGCGTTGCCTCACTGAGATTTGCACCAGAAAGATCGACTCCTGTAAGATCGGCTCCACTTAAGTTTGCTCCGCGTAAGTCAGCTTTGCGTAAATTTGCGCCGCTCATGCTTGTGGGTGGATAGCCACGCTCTTCACGCATGAGGGTAGCACTCAAGATTGCACAGCGTAAATTTGCGCCGCGCAGATTGACACTGCGTAAATCTGCCTCACTTAAGTTGGCATCCATTAAGTTAGCTAGGGAAAGGTTTGCTCCAAATAGATTAACTCTTTGCAACATTGCGCCATGCAAGTCTGCCTCGGTAAGGTTCGCATTCATCATGATTGCTTGGTTCAGAGTAGCCCCACCGAGTTTTGCACCCGATAAATTGGCATGATTAAAGGTGACTTTGTTGAGATAAGCAAAGACAAAATTTGTTCGCCTCAAGTCAGCCTTGGTCAAATTAACACCGATCAAATCGCTATTAAATAAATTGGCATTAGCTAGATTTACGCTAGCAAAATCACGCCGACCAGAAGCATAGTCTTTCAGGAATTTTTCTGCGCTCATGATTTAGTTGCTAAAGTGCTTAGAGGCTTGCAAGATTTTATGATGGTATGATGATCGTAATCCATGCACCACTGGTCTCAGGATGATTTTTTGCAGAGATCGTGCCTTTATGTAATGTGACAATCTGACGTGCGATCGCAAGTCCTAATCCACTGCCACCACGATTTAATCCTGATCTTGTTCGAGACGGATCGATTTGATAAAAGCGCTCGAAGATATGAGGTAACGCTTCTTCAGGAAATCCTTCTCCAGCATCAATTACGTCTATTTGTAAGCTTGAGTCTACCACGCTGATTTTAATTGTAATCGACTGAAGTGATGGACTATGTTTGATGCTGTTGTCTAATAAATTTAACAAAAGTCGATAAATGCGTGACTCATCCAGTTGCCAAGTTAATTGTTGGTCACCGATATAATTAATCTTGACTTGCTTTCGATTGGCTAGCGGCTCAAGAGTTGACCACACCGATCGCACTAGTAACGATAAATTCACCTCACTTAGATGCAGAATAGTCTCGATTCCATCATCCATCTGCCCCAATTCAAGCAAGTCTTGTACAAGTTTAGTAATCCGATCTATTTCGCCGAGCAGGCGGTCTACCCAGATTTTTGCCGCAGGATCGACACGAGGCTCAAGTGTCTCAGCAATCAGTCGGATCGAGGTTAATGGTGTTTTTAGTTCATGGGCAATATCCGATGTCCAGCGATCGCGTTGCTGTGTGATCGCTACTGCTTCTTGGCGATCTACCAAAAAAATTCCAACTTTCCCATCCTCTAGATAAACACTATAAGCCCGAATCGGTCGCCCTATCTGCGGTACAGGATTGACAGGATCAGGAATTGCAGGATGAAATACCCAATCAACTTGGGAGCCTTGTTTTTGCGATCGCGTTTGTTCGACTAAATAATCGAGTTCATACGAACGAATTAGTTGGAGCAAAAATTGCTTGCGAATTAATCCTTGTTGATGGTTCATGATCCCCATAATGTTGGCAGCTAGTTGATTACACACTGCAAAGCGATTATCTTGATCGACTTGGATATAACCTATGGGAGCTAATTCGACGATTTTTTTCCACAATAATCTTTCATTCTCATCATTTGTAGAAGAGTTAATTTCTGCAAATTGATTGTTATGTTTTTGACGAATATTTTGTTGAACATTCTGCGCCCAAGATTTAAGACTAAGGATCGATCTTGCCTTCAGCGCATGACGTGATCGTTTACGAAATTTGCGATCGCGTCTTTTTTTGGCATAACTCCAGCTAAACCAACAAGCACCAGTTGCGATCGCGCCAATGATAATTCCGACAAGCAGCCAGAGTAATTGCACCTTTATGCCCTCTGCAACAAGTCTATTCACTTGATTATAGGCGTAAGTGCGCAAGCACCATCAAACCCAAAGCCCAAAGAGGTGTAGCGCACGCGCAGCGTGCGCTACACCTCTTTGGGCTATATCAAAATATTAAGGGTGGCGCTTAGCGCCACCCTTAATATTTTAGTAAGTTTCAACGTGCCAACGACCATCACGTTTCATTTGCTTCTCGAAGTCCTTCCAAACAACATCACTCTTAGCTGCTGTTTTGGTCATGAATTCAGAAATCCCATCTTCCATGCCGCGCAGACCACACATATAAGTATGGGTGGTTGGCTTTTGCATTACTTCCCACAACTCATCCGCATATTCAGCCATACGGTTCTGAATGTACATCTTTTCACCAGCATCATTTTTTTGCTCACGGCTAATGGCGACATCGTAGCGGAAATGACGCTTGTTTTTATACGCCATCCATTCAAGGTCAGGCTTGTAAAGAACTGTGCTATCGGTAGGGACACCAAAGAAAAGCCAAGCCAAGCCCTTAAATTCATAATCCTTATGCTTCTCTTTGAACATGCGCCATAAGAATGCACGGAAAGGCGCAATACCTGTACCCGTAGCAATCATGATCACCGTGGCATTGGGATCGTCTGGAAGCAGCATTTCCTTGCCAACTGGTCCAGTTAGCCTCACTTCGTCACCAGGTTTTAGATCGGCAATAAAACTGGAGCATACGCCTTTAACAGTCTCACCTGAATCATTTTGGTACTCTAAGCGCTTAACGCTAAGAGAAAGGGTTTTGGCATCAAGATCGTCACCGAGTCGAGTTGAGGCGATCGAATATAGACGCAGTTTATTTGGCTTACCATTTTTGTCCTGACCTGGAGGGACAACGCCAATACTTTGACCTTCTAAATAACGGAGATCTCCTCCAGAAATATCAAACTTTACATGACGGGTATCGCCAGCAGCACCTGGTCTAACCAATACTTCATTGGATATACATTTTGCCGTAAATGGATTAGCGGGGCGGTAGATATTGACAGGAATATCTTTATCTGAATTTGCACTCATGGAAGTTTTATGAAAGATATATGACAGAAGGACAATAACTTATTATATTTTCAAATGTGACTTGTCGGTATTTTGTATCTTAAAGATCTCTTTAGTGGGGCAAATCTTATATGTTTATTAATATTTTGGACTTAGGATCGCAAACAAAATAGTTTACGCTTCCCAAACCCCAAATATGATGCGGCGGGCGCAGCCCGCCGCATCATATTTAGATTCTATGTAATTTGCGATCCTTACAAATATAGCGATCGCCATGTCCATCGTCCTTAGCAGCTTTGGGGCAGCTTGTCTATGTTATTATCGATACAATTGCTACAAATTACAAACTTAAGGTACTTGCTACAAACTACTTGTTTGTAGTATCGAACAAAAGAGTATCTGGAAATGCCGCAACAGCAAGTTTTGCTTAGATCACGAACAAGATCAGTATTGAGTCTAGAGGAGGCTACTTTGCGAACAACGGGTGCATTTGCTCTCATCGACAGTGTGAGACGACAAGGTGTAAAACATATCTTTGGCTACCCTGGTGGAGCAATACTGCCAGTGTATGATGAAATTTATCAGTTTGAGGCTAGAGGAGATCTCAAGCATTACCTCGTGCGTCATGAGCAGGGAGCTGTCCATGCTGCCGATGGGTATGCTCGCGCTACTGGAAACGTAGGAGTATGCGTGGCGACTTCTGGTCCAGGGGCAACAAATCTGGTGACTGGTATTGCTACGGCGCAAATGGACTCGATTCCCATGGTAGTGATTACAGGGCAGGTTCCTTCTTATGCGATCGGTACTGATGCATTTCAAGAAACAGATATTTGGGGCATCACACTGCCAATTGTTAAGCATTCCTATGTGATTCGTAGACCTGAAGACATTGCTCGAATTGTTGCTGAAGCTTTTCATATTGCCGCTACTGGTCGTCCCGGTCCTGTATTGATCGATATTCCTAAAGATATTGCTCAGCGAACCTTTGACTATAATCCTGATGTCCAGATTGATTTACCCGGTTATCAGACCAAGGTTAAAGGGCATTTGCATCAAATTGCGGCTGCGATCGCATTAATCCGTGAAGCCAAAAGACCTTTGCTCTATGCAGGTGGTGGTACGGTGCTAGCCGACGCTCATGCTGAGCTTGCCGAATTAGCCAACCGTTTTCAGTTGCCTGTAACTACAACCCTGATGGGCAAAGGCGCTTATGATGAAAATAGCTATCTTTCTCTTGGTATGTTGGGGATGCATGGAACGGCTTATGCTAACTTTGCCGTCCAAGGTTGTGATTTATTAATTGCGGTTGGGGCAAGATTTGACGATCGCGTAACGGGTCGTCTGGATAAGTTTGCGCCTGAAGCCAAAGTTATTCACATTGATATCGATCCTGCGGAAGTTGGCAAAAATCGGAAGCCTGATGTGCCAATTGTCGGTGACGTAAAAGAAGTATTACAAGCCCTTCTCGAAGCTACTAGCTACGAAGAAAATATTCAAACCAAAGATTGGTTTGTTCAGCTTGATGAATGGAAAGAAGACTATCCTCTTGAAGTCCCTGCCTATGACAATATCTTGTCACCACAACAGGTTATCTATGAATTTGGTAAGCAAGCACCTAATGCTTACTTCACAACTGATGTAGGACAGCACCAAATGTGGGCTGCTCAGTTAATCAAAACTGGTCCTCGCAAGTGGATCTCAAGCGCAGGACTTGGCACGATGGGCTATGGAATGCCTGCGGCGATGGGCGCAAAGGTAGCACTGCCCGACGATCAGGTAATCTGTATTAGCGGTGATGCGAGTATTCAGATGAATATTCAGGAGCTTGGCACTCTGGCGCAGTATGGCATCAATGTCAAAGTGATCATTATCAATAACGGTTGGCAGGGCATGGTGCGTCAGTGGCAAGAAAGTTTCTATGATGAGCGCTACTCTTCTTCCAATATGGAAGTGGGTATGCCTGATTTTGTGAAGCTTGCCGAAGCCTTTGGCATTAAGGGGATGAAGGTGATTGAGCCGAGTGATTTGCAATCTGCGGTTGCCGAGATTCTTGCCTACGATGGACCCGTGTTTGCTGATTTTCGCGTTAAGCGCAATGAAAACTGTTACCCAATGGTTCCACCCGGGGCGAGCAATGCGGAAATGGTGGGTTTGCCAATTCCTAAGCGATCGCAACAGTCTAGTAAGGAAGTACAAGAGCCTGTAGCTCCATTGAAAAGAGTCTTGGTTTAGCAAAAAAGAGAAAGGCTTTCGCTCAGCGAAAGCCTTTCTCTTTTTGATGATAATTGATGGCGGTGTTATGCTTTTGCTTTAGTTACATGAAAACCTATGACACCAGAAAAATCTTATCGCCCAAATGTGGGGATTATTGTTTTTAACCGTAAAGGCGAAGTGCTAGTCGGTGAACGAGTCGGTGTGCCTGATTCATGGCAATTTCCACAGGGTGGAATTGATGATGGTGAAGATCCACAGACAGCCGCCTTGCGTGAGCTATACGAAGAAGTGGGCATTAGTGATGCTGTTTTAGCATATGTGCATCCTGAATGGCTTTATTACGATTTTCCACTAACCCTCAAGCTATCGGGTAAATGGGCAAATTATTGTGGACAAAGACAGAGATGGTTTGCTTTTTATTGGGATCATTCTGCCTCTAATTGTCAGTTAGATATCCACCATCGTGAGTTTAGGGTTGTGCAATTTATGGCGATCGATAAGACTCTTGATTCGATTGTTAGATTTAAAAGAGAAGTTTATCAACAAGTAGTTAAAATTTTTACGCCAGTAATTCGCGATTACATTGGCAAGTTGAAATAAATGTCAATCCAAGCAAAGCCCGAAAAGGAGAAGCGCCGAGCTTGCCGCTTCTCCTTTTCGGGCTTATGGTTTAACTATTGGCTCTTGGCATTGACTACATAATCCGAAAAATTCGAGAGTATGATAGTAAATTTGGAAAGTATGCTGTTTCGCGAGTTGATTGCCCAGATCGTGAATAGGACAGCTATCAATGGGTAGAGATTTACCGCAGTTTAGACAATTGAGATGATGTCTGTCGGTGGGCGTGACGCTGTAAACGGTTTCGCCGTTGGGTAGGGTCAGTGCTTTGATTAAGCCTTGCAATTTGAGAGTGTCGAGTGATCGATAAACTGTGGCTAGCCCCACGCTTTTTTCGCTATTTCGTAACTCCGAATGGATATCTTGCGCTGATACAGCGCGTTCGTGATGTTGGAGGAGATGTAGCACTCGTTCTTGACTGCGAGTAAGTTTTTCTTTCATGCTTTTGGGTTTGCCCAATAAAATATCCGTAGGATATTTTATTGGGCATGGGTTTAGAACTTAAAAGGATTATAAATCAGACATGGTGTAAAGCATTTTTCTAATCGTTCACAGGTTTCTGAAGTGATCTTGGTAATCCATTGTTTATGCAACAGTTCTGCGATCGCATGAGTGCCATAAATCAAGGCGGAGATACCTGCGATCGTGGCACGAAAGTCGATCGCCCGATCTTGAAAATCGCCGTTGTAACGCTTGACTGTGAGGTTTCCGCGATCACCATTCACGCCAAAAATACCATCATTCCAATGGCAATGAGGATCGCTTAGGACGAAGGTAAATGGCTGGCAAGCGATCGGTAAACCATGCAAAGCTCCGACAATATCAATAGCTCTGACCATCCAAGGTGCAGTCATTGATGACTCTAGCTGTCCCGCATCGCTGAGCCATGTATGCAAATTTGCATTAAGAGGGACTGGCATTTTGAGGCTATGGATTTGATCTCGATGGCTGGCAAAGAAATGTAATAGCCGATCGCGTGACTCAATGTCTGTCCAAAATATTGATGAAATGTCAATCTGACGATCACAAATTGGCAAATTACCACTGCTATCGATTGCATAAATTGCTAAGGCGACAGGTTGGCGATCGCGTTTTACCACGACACAAAGCTTTTGACGGTGCAAATGCCACCATTGATCGTAGGTGAAATTAGTGATTGCCAGACCATGACTGTGGGGCAGAAGCGTTTGCGATCGCAGATTTTCGTAGAGAAAACTCGACAAAATATCTTTTACTTCAGTAGCGGCGAGGCGATCGCAGGTCAAGTTCGCTGAATTAGGCAGCTTTAAATATTTCGATAAAGACGAAATTGGAATATTTACTTCATTGGTGGAATTTGCGATCGCGTAGCCTAACCCTTCATAAAAACTTTCTTTAAAGGGCGTAAGCATACTCACACAGATCCCTTGCATCCGCATTTCTAAAAAGGCACTTTTCATTAGCGCCTTTACACAGCCTTGATTACGATATTCAGGATATGTCCATACTCCACCGATGCCCCCCATTGCTTTGAGACTACCGCGCACCGACTGCTGAAAGTTAAAACATTGCAGCGCCGCCGCAATCTTGCCATCGATTTCGGCAACTAACACTTCCTCAGGATTAATCGCTGTTAAATGTGATCGCGGCAAATCTTGATTAGTCCAGCGCGAGTAGGCATATAAATCTCCCTTGAGAATTTCAAGGCGATCGTTGTTACTAATTTTACGAATTTTCATACCAAGCTAACTTACGGCATATTCCGTAAACTGACGCATAAACGAAGAATGAAAGCCAATGACAATATCTTGATTTGGTACTCCTGCCTTGACTAATTCTTCGGCAAAGTCAATTTCTGTACCGTTGTATTGCAGCCAAATTTTATCCTGTTTAATATCAAAGTGAAGAATGCAACCATAAACACGATGCTCATTTTCCCAGCCAACATTCACAATTTGATAATGATCATGCTCTGTATCAAAGATTAACTCGCGCTCTACATCATTTCTTTTGTAGTCATCATGAGCATATTCTTTGAAAATCTTTTTAATAATTTCTCTGTATTTACTTAACTTATCCATTTCGCTATCTCTTGCTTGTTTGGATTATAAACAATCAAACTGATGCCTTGAGTTTTAATAACAAGCTGAATTAATTCTAGTTTAAAAAATGTTTCGTAAGTTGCGATCGGCACAGCCAAATACATTGTACGCTCTGGCTGCTTTTGGCTTAATGCAATTTTGTAGTTAATAAATTGCCCCAATGCTTTGTGGAATTCAGAAATTGCCGAACTACCAATAAAGCTTTTAACTTCAACCGCAATTTTTTCTCCTTCTCTCTCAGCCGCAATTATTTTTTCAGCCGCTAAGTCAATATAAACTTCCACTCCACCGAAGTCTAAATATAGAGGATCATTTGTAATGATCCAACCTTCTTTTTCTAATCCTATTCTGACTGTACTGTGAAAAATATCTTTTGCTGGCATAGAGAAAGTTGATTCTAACGAATATTACTAAAAAGTCAGTTAAGCTGCTTCTGACGAAGATTCAGCTTTATTTTTTAAATTATTTTGAGGAGTTATAGGTTGAATCTGTCTACAAGATTGAGAATACAGCCTATTTAACGTGAGTTCGGGATAAGGAAATAAAAAAAGGGAGAAACCGTTAAGCTGAAAATAAATAAAACACAATCAGCGAAGTAACTCCCATGAGTAACAGTTTAGAAGCACTTTTTTGCCA
>CASBRC010000124.1 GCA_949128015.1 Synechococcales cyanobacterium PMM_0003 | reverse complement strand
GCTGACTTTGACGGTGACCAGATGGCGGTTCACGTTCCTCTATCAATCGAAGCGCAGGCTGAAGCCCGTCTGTTAATGCTTGCTTCTAATAATATCCTTTCACCTGCTACAGGTCGCCCGATCGTTACACCTAGCCAAGATATGGTTTTGGGCTGTTACTATCTCACTACTGACAATCCTTACAAACAAAAAGGTGAAGGGCGTTACTTTGCTAATTTCAACGATGTTGTGATGGCATACGAACAACGTGAAATTGATATTCATGCCAGTGTTTGGGTGCGTTTTGAGGGCGTTCTTGAAGGACAAGGCGAAGAAAAAGAAAACGAAGAGCCTAAAGTCACAGTTGCAGAAGATGGTACGAAGGTGAAGGAATTTGAATTCCGACGTATTCGTGAAGATGCTGAAGGTGGCTTGATTTCTCAATATATCAAAACAACTCCTGGGCGCGTGATTTTCAATCAAGCCATTTATGCATCTCTAACTAGCTAAATGTTTGTAATAGCAATGCTTTGCACTGCTATTACAAGTTATAGAATTTCGATTAATTACTCAAAAGATTATTTAATAGCTTAATACCATGGCAGATTTCACGACTAACAGCACGGATTCGCCTAACGATAACAAGCCCCAGCGCTTTATCAATCGCACGATTGATAAGGGGCAGTTGAAAAAGTTGATTGCTTGGGCTTTCACGAATTATGGAACAACGAGCGCCGCTAATGTTGCCGACCAATTGAAAGCACTGGGATTTCGCTATGCAACGCAAGCTGGCGTATCGATCAGTATTGAAGATTTGCAAGTTCCCGCCAGTAAGAAAGCTTTGTTAGCGGCTGCGGAACTGGAGATCGAAGAGACGGCAAGTCGCTATTTAAGAGGCGAAATTACGGAAGTAGAACGTTTCCAAAAGGTAATTGATACATGGAACGTGGCTAACGAGAACCTCAAGGATGAGGTGGTGAAGAATTTTAAAAGTAATGATCCCCTTAACTCTGTGTATATGATGGCGTTCTCTGGCGCTCGGGGCAATATCTCACAGGTTCGGCAGTTAGTGGGTATGCGTGGTTTGATGGCTGATCCACAAGGAGAAATCATCGATTTACCGATTAAAACTAACTTCCGTGAAGGGCTGACGGTTACTGAATATATTATTTCGTCCTACGGTGCGCGTAAGGGACTAGTAGATACCGCTTTGCGTACGGCTGACTCTGGATATCTCACCCGTCGTCTGGTTGATGTATCGCAAGATGTAATTGTGCGTGAAAACGATTGTGGTACGACTCGTGGCATTCGTCTAAAGGCAATGAAAGATGGGGAAAAGACCCTGATCAAGTTGTCCGATCGCCTGTTCGGTCGAGTAGCTGCTGAGCCTATCGTCGATCCGAAAACGGGTGAAGTTATCGTGATGCGTAACCAAGAAATCTCCGAAGAGCTATCCTTGATCGCGGCCAAATCTGGGGTTGAAGAAGTTTGTGTGCGCTCGGCTTTTACTTGCGAATCGACGCGATCGGTTTGTCAGATGTGCTATGGCTGGAGCTTGGCTCACCTCGAATTGGTAAATATTGGCGAAGCGGTAGGTATTATCGCCGCGCAGTCTATCGGTGAGCCTGGTACACAGTTGACCATGCGTACTTTCCACACAGGTGGTGTATTTACTGGAGAAGTTGCCGAACAACAACGCGCTCCTCACGATGGCACGATTAAGTATAATAAAAAGCTGAAAGTTCGCCCTATGCGTACTCGTCATGGCGAAGATGCGTTTATTGTGGAATCCAATGGTGATTTCACTTTGGAAAGTTCTGAAGGTAAGCGTGTTTATGCAGTTACCCAAGGTTCAACCCTGTTGGTACGTGATGGACAGAAGGTAACTCCAAATCAGTTGATGGCTGAGGTCTCAATCACAGGTAAAACTTCACGCAAGACGACAGAGAAGGCGACGAAAGCGCTCAACACTGGTTTAGCTGGTGAAGTGTTGTTCTCGGATCTTGCGATCGAGGAGAAAAAAGACCGTCAAGGTAACACCAGTTATGTCGCTCGTGGTGAAAAAGGGCGGGTTTGGGTCTTGGCTGGTGAGGTTTACGATCTACCACCGACGGCGGAACCAACTGTCAAAAATGAAGCGCACGTTGAAGAGGGTGATGTGCTTGCAGAAACGCGCTTGATCACTGAGCATGGTGGTGTTGTGCGTCTTAGTGAAGAAGATAGTCGCCATAATCGTGAAGTGGAAATTATTACCGCTTCGGTGATCTTGGATCAGGCGATCGTCAAAGAGGAAAGCTACCAAGGTCGTGAGCATTATGTGCTTGAAACTCAAGGCGGTCAAAGCTTCTCACTGAAGGCTTCACCAGGTACGAAGTTAATCAACAATCAAGTTGTAGCCGAACTAATTGATGATACTTACCAAACTAAGAGTGGCGGTATTATCAAGTTTGCTGGTGTAGAAGTTGCTAAGCGTAGCAAGGGCAAGCAGGGTTATGAAGTCGTCAAGGGCGGCACATTGCTCTGGGTTCCTGAAGAAACCCATGAAGTTAACAAAGATGCTTCGCTGTTGATGGTGGAAGAGAATCAGTTTATTGAAGCTGGTACAGAAGTTGTCAAGGATATCTTCAGCCAAACCGCAGGGGTTGTCGAAGTATTCCAGAAGAATGATATTTTGCGTGAAATTGTGATTAAGCCAGGTGATTTGCACTTGGTCGATGATCCTCAAACGGCGATGCAAAAGAATGGGACTTTGGTTCAACCAGGCACGGAAATCATGCCAGGGTTGATTGCGACCGAACTGCGCTATGTGGAATATTTGGATTCGACTGAGGGGCCAGCTTTGCTGCTGCGTCCTGTAGAAGAGTATCAAGTGCCTGATGTACCAACGGTTCCGAGCCAAGAGTCGGTGAACCAAGAAGGACGTTCGATTGGCTTACGTGCGGTTCAACGTATTCCTTATAAAGATGGCGATCGCGTAAAAGCGATCGACAGCGTTGAGTTACTCAAAACTCAATTGTTGTTAGAAGTTGACACCGATGCACCTCAATTGGCGGCGGATATTGAGTTTATTCCTAACGATGCCGATCCAGGTAGCTTGCGTTTGCAATTGGTGATTCTAGAATCTTTGGTAATTCGTCAAGATACATCAGGCGATCCTGCTCACAGTAATTCGCGGACAAGACTATTAGTAAATGATGGCGATCGCATTGATCCAGGTGCAGTAGTTGCTCGTACAGAAATTCTTTGTAAGAAACCAGGGAAAATCCGTGGTATTCGTCAAGGTTCTGAGGTGGTTCGTCGTTTGCTGGTTGTCACTGAGACCGATTGCATTACTACAACCTGCCCGACCCCAACTGTAAAAGCTGGCGCTCTATTGCGATCGGGTGATGAGATCGGTGAAGGCGTAATTACCGAAGAGTCTGGACAAGTACTTAAGGTTGAGAATGGTGAGGTCGTATTTAGAATTGGTCGCCCTTACCTCGTATCGCCTGGAGCCTTGTTGCAAATTCATGATGCTGACCTTGTTCAGCGTGGTGACAATATTGCGCTGTTGGTGTTTGAGCGTGCCAAAACTGGAGACATTATCCAAGGTTTACCTCGGATTGAAGAACTCCTCGAAGCTCGTAAGCCTAAGGAAATGTGCGTTCTTGCTCGTACTACTGGTACTGCCCAAGTTACTTATGACTCCGATGACAACCCTGAAGTGAAAATACTCGGTGATGATGGTGTTTTGGATGATGATTATTCATTCAACGCAGGTCAGAGTGTGATTGTTTCTGATGGTCAAAAGCTCTTGGCTGGTGAAGCTCTCACCGATGGGCCTGCAAATCCTCATGACATCCTTGAGATCTATTTCCATGCCTATAAGGAATCTCTTGGGGTCAGAAAAGCGGCACTAATTGGTTTGCAGAAAGTACAAGAGTTCTTGATGAACGAAGTGCAGTCGGTATACCAATCTCAAGGTGTAGATATTTCTGATAAGCACATTGAGGTAATCGTCAAGCAGATGACCTCAAAGGTACGCATCGAAGATGGCGGGGATACTACTCGTCTACCCGGTGAACTGGTTGAGCTGCATCAAGTTGAACAAATCAACGAAGCGATGGATATTACTGGTGGTGCGCCTGCGGACTACACACCTGTGTTGATGGGTATTACTAAGGCAAGTTTAAATACCGACAGCTTTATCTCGGCGGCTAGTTTCCAAGAGACGACTCGTGTTCTCACTGAGGCTGCCATTGAAGGTAAGTCTGACTGGTTGCGTGGCTTGAAGGAGAACGTCATTATCGGTCGTTTGATTCCTGCGGGTACGGGCTTTAATGCTTACGATACGCCGATTGTTGAAGTCGATAATGGCTATGAGCCAGATCTCGGCTATAACGAAGAAGCAGATGATGTAATCATTGATGACAATACTGCACGCAATTATCAAATCATTGAACCTCGGATCGAGCCAATTCGCGTTGTCGATAAACCTCGCAGTCGTCGTAGTTTTGACGATGAGCTGGTTGATGATGATGTCGAGTTTGAAGATGAGGAAGAAGAGGATGACGACGAATTTGAAGATGAAGACTAAATAAAAAAGAAGGGTTCGCATAGCGAACCCTTCTTTTTTGGCACAAAGAGAGAGACGGCGCAAAGCGCCGTCTCTCTCTTTGTGGTTATGAATTGCGAAGAACTGCGATCGCAATATTAAGCGATCGCAGTTCTTGCAAAATTTCTCGTAATAGTCGATTAGTCTCGTTTTGTGTAGTCTCTTGCACCTGAATTGTCACCTGTTTCATCTTGAGTACATCCCGTGCAAACCTTGATACTTCAGTGGGATGAAATAATAACGGTTCGCGATCGCTTTGGCGTAATTCAGGGTTTAGCCTAGTTGGATCGTAAGGCAAGTTTAGTAAGCCTTGTACTGGATCGGTATTGGCATAGCGATATATAGAAGCACGCGATCGCCCCAAAGATTTTTGGATTGCTTCTACATCCATTAGTTCATAATTGCGATCGGACTTTGATTCAGTGCTAGAAAACGAAGAACTCATGTCATCGCTTATATTCATAATCATATTTAACGAGATTTCAGGATGATTTTAAACTGGCTCTAAGAGAGTAGGCGCATTACGAAACCTTTCTTAGAGCCAAAAAACAAATCCTTCAAGCTTACAGCAAATTTCGAGTAAACCAAACCTAGATTTTTTATAAAAGCCACGCGAAGCGTGGCTTTTATAAAAAATCTAGGTTTGGTTTGTTTT
>CASBRC010000123.1 GCA_949128015.1 Synechococcales cyanobacterium PMM_0003 | reverse complement strand
GGAGAAGCCACGTATACAAGTCCTTCGATGAGTTCTGCTTTTTTGACTTTTGAGGCTGTATAAAGGCGTTCAAATTCGAGGCGATTCAGGCAATCGCCATTTTCGAGAATCGTTAATGTTGGCGCAGAATTAGCAATAGTCATAGACTTTACAGATCTTGGATGCGTAATCTTACGGAGTCGCCGTGAGATGGTAAGCCTTCGGCTTCGGTGAGTAATGCGATCGCACCCGATACTTCTTTGAGCGCTTCAGGACTGTACTGAATCAAACTGGAATGCTTCAAGAAAGTCTCGACCCCAAGTGCTGAGGAATAACGCGCACCACCACAGGTGGGCAAAGTATGATTTGGTCCTGCTAGGTAATCCCCCACTGCTTCGGGTGTGGAATGTCCGATAAAAATCGCTCCCGCGTGACGGATTTGCTCGACCAATTGCCAAGGTTCTTCGACTTCTAGTTCAAGATGTTCAGGTGCAAACTGGTTGGATAGCTCGGCGGCGGTTGTGAGGCTATCAACGACAACGATTAAGCCATAATGGGCGATCGCCTTCTCAGTCATCAAACGGCGCGGATGGTTCTCTAGCATCCGATTTACTTCTTCGCAGACACGATTCGCAAGGCGGGAGTCATTGGTAAGCAAGATTGCGGCTGCCATTTGGTCATGCTCGGCTTGAGCAAGCATATCGGCGGCTACATAAGTCGGATTAGCGCTGGCATCAGCAATGATCAAAACTTCTGAAGGTCCTGCGATCGAGTCAATACCTACGCGCCCGAAAACTTGTTTTTTAGCAAGGGTGACGTAGATGTTGCCTGGTCCTGTGATCACATCAACTTTAGGAATAGTTTCTGTCCCATAAGCTAAAGCTGCGATCGCTTGCGCTCCACCCACGCGATAAATTTCTTCTACTCCAGCGACCTGAGCCGCCACCAAAATCGCAGGATTAATTGTGCGTTCTTGACCTGGAGGTGTGACCATAACAATCTTTTTTACTCCCGCAACCTTTGCAGGAACTGCATTCATCAATACAGTACTTGGATAGCAAGCTTTCCCCCCAGGAATATAAATACCTGCGGCATCAACAGGTGTATAGCGTTTGCCTAGCACTACATCTTTATCGCCAAAATGTACCCAACTTTTGGGTACACGCATTTTGTGAAATTCTTCAATACGCTGATGCGCCAGTTCGATCGCTTTGAGCAGACCACCTTTGACCTGCTGATAAGCAGCATCAAGTTCTGATCCACTGACGCGCAGTTCCGCCGCCGTAAAGTCTTGACCGTCAAACTCAGATGTATAGTGCAGCAGCGCTGTATCGCCTTTGCGTCTGACCGTTTGAATGATTTCGGTGACGGTGGCTTCCTTGTGGATCATCTGATCGTCATAGATGCGATCGCAAATCCGCTTGATCTCGGATTCGGCTTCAGTTCTCTGGGTGACAATTCGCAGCATAGATTGTGACGTAAGAAGCGATGATTCATCTTAGCTTAACCTGTATTCCCGTAAGTTGTGTTAACTGATCTTAGTTTCTAGATAGATTCGAGGCTTAAGTTTTGCGATCGCAACCAAACTTAATTTAGATGCGATCGCCCAGATCTCCGACTTTTTCTTTAAAATCACAGGTTGTTTGTATCAAGCAAAGAAAAAGTCGGGGATCTTAAATCTTTTACTTTAAGCCTAAAATTTCATGCTTACTCCCTTCCCAGTAAAAGATTAGACAGTAAAACCCAAGAATTAGCGTTGCGGCGCTTCGCGCCGCAACGCTAATTCTTGGTTGGGAAGGGAGTATCTGGTATTTTTAATAACCTATTTCAGGAATTAAAAGCGCACCAAACCTGAGTAGCTAGAAGACAAATTAACTTATTGAATGAATTGTATCAATCGATATGCCTAAGATTCTAGCAATTTGCTATGGGGTTAATTCTTCCTAGCGCATTCTATCCACTAAGTTCTTTTCACCCGCTAATAGATTGCTGTCGGTCTGCTGAAATGAATATCTATCTACTGGTAAAGCATTTCCTCCAAAGCAAATATTATTCCAAAAAAACTTGTATGGTTTGATTTTATATCAACAAAACAGGATAGTTCGATATTAATTGCATAAGATAAATGCGATCGTATTTTCTCTTATTCACTATCCCAAACAGCGCAAAGACTCCAACATTCCCTTTGCCTTATTCAGCGTTTCTTGATATTCCTTCTCAGGGTCAGAATCCGCAACCACACCAGCGCCAGCCTGTACGCTAGCTGTTCCATCCTTTGTTACCATTGTCCGAATTGTGATCGCGGTATTTAGCTGTCCCTCAAAGTCATAATAGCCATAGGCTCCAGCATAAGTACCTCTGCGATCGCCTTCTAGCTTATGAATGATATCCATCGCTCGAATCTTCGGCGCACCGCTCACCGTTCCCGCAGGGAAACAAGCTTGAAGTAAATCCCAAGCCGTCTTTTCTGGACGAATTTCACCGACGACATTACTGACGATATGCATCACATGAGAATAAAGCTCTATCGACATCAACTCATCGACTTTTACAGTTCCACTCTTGCAAACACGACCAAGATCATTGCGCCCTAAATCTACTAGCATCACATGTTCTGCAACCTCTTTAGGATCAGCTAATAAATCCTTAGCAAGTTCTGCATCTTCCGCAGGGTTTGCACCTCTAGGGCGTGTCCCTGCGATTGGGCGTAGAACAGTCCGAGAAACTCCATTTATACTTTCAGCCTTAACCATAATTTCTGGACTAGAGCCAATGAGTTGCCAATCCTTAAAGTTGAAAAATGCCATATATGGCGAAGGATTTACCACGCGCAAAGAGCGATACAAACTAAATGGCTCTCCCTTAAATTCTGTGGTCAATCTTTGCGACAGTACGACTTGGAAAACATCCCCAGCCTTAATATGCTCTTTCCCAAGTTCTACAGCTTTACAGAATTTTTCACGAGTGACATTGCTGGTATAGCTGACAGGTGGTTGTAAGCGAGGATTAGTCCAAGTGATCGCTGTTTTTTGACGATCGAGTTGCGATCGCAATTTATCTACCAAAACTGTCAAGCGATCGCAAGCTGATTTATAAGCATTTTCAGGATCTTCACCATTACTCAAATCGGCATAGGCGATCGCCCAGATTTTGCGTTTGACCTGATCGAACACTAGTAAACTATCGACCTGCATCCACACACCATCAGGCGTGTCTCCCTCTTGGCAAGGATAAACAGGAACCTTCGGCTCGATCCAATTAATTAATTCATAACCCCAATAACCAAACAATCCACCCAAACTCGGCGGCAACTCTGGTAAATGCACAGGTTTAATGGTTGCAAGGCAATCATTTAAGTGCTGAAACGGATTACCAACAAAATTCTTCACCGTGCCATCACGAAAAGTCTGCGTCGTGCGATCGCCTCTCGCTTCTAATACCCACAGAGGATCACAACCCAGCAAACTATAACGCCCAAGCCTCTCGCCGCCCTCAACTGACTCTAACAAAAAGCTATAGGGTTGACCTTGACACACACGATACCAAGCCGAAACAGGCGTATCAAGATCGGCAACCAATTCCATATACACAGGTACAAAATTGCCTTTGTTGGCTAGCTCGATAAAGTCAGAATACTCAGGGAAAATCATGCGATCGGGATTTTTAAATAAATTGTTGCAACTAAATTAAGATTTTATCTCGGTTTTCAGAAATACTATAAAATTCGTGTAAGTTAGAAATCTGGGTGTCTGAAATCATTGCAGAAATTAAGTTTGCGATGCTTTCTCTACCGTGCTTTTCAGCGATGACATGATCGACATGGTTGGATGCTAACACTAACATTTCTGTGATTAGGCAATACTCACAAATGTTTTGAGTGCGATCATTAACTATGCGGTGCAAACTTACTAGACTTTGGACAAGATTGAAGCTCAAATAGGATGAAAGCCAAGAAAAAAAGGACAATTACAAGGTGACTATAAAACTTGTGATTACCCCCAAACTAATATGCCTATTCTTCTTACAGAGACAGAATTCCAAGAATTTCGTGGTCAGCTACACAAGCAGTTTAAGCATCGAGCAGACAGCACGATGGACTTATTGGATGCTCTTTGTAGTAATAATCACACGCTCCCGTGTGGTGCAGTTAAGTCTCAATCCATTATTTCGACGAGGGCATAGTGCTCTTTTCAAAGCAATAGGAGAAAGTCTTTGCCCCGACACATCTAACGAACTAGCCCTGTCAGATAATCCGCCAGCAGAAGGGGAAGAATTCCGAATATTAAATTTAATTGCCCAAGTTGTACCTATGCCAAAGGAACATCCCTTCTTCCTATTAGGTATGGATTGCACGAGCCGTGAGCGAGCCTTTGCCCAAACATTAAAAGATCGAGGGATGGTGCATCAATCGACGACGATCAAAGGTAACAAACCGATCGCCATCGGTCACAGTTATTCAATGCTTGGAATTTTACCCGAACGCAGTGACCGAGATGCGCCTTGGACAATTCCGTTGGATATGAGTCGAGTGCCCACAGAGTCGAATAGTACGCAAATAGGGCTTTCGCAACTGGATACAGTTTTAAATAAGCCAAACTTGCCATGGTCAAATCAGTTATGCGTACTCGTCGCTGATAGCGCTTATGGAAACAAACAATTCCTGACCCCGTTGCAAGAACATAAAAATCTAGTCGTCGTGGCAAGGGTACGCAGTAATCGGGTGTTTTATCAGAGTCCTGTTCCTCCTGAAATTCCTGCTCGGAAAGGACATCCCATCTGGTATGGAGAGCGCTTTGACCTCAAGGAGCCTGAAACTTGGCATCAGCCAAGCGAAATTACGCCCATGTCCTATCAAACTCGCCGTGGCAAAACAATTAACCTCACCATAACTGCATGGTCTAACATGCTGATGCTTGGTAGCAAGGACATGCCTACTCACCACGCCCCTTTTACTTTGCTGCGTATAGAGAGTTTCGACGCATCTGGGCTTGCCATCTTTCGACCCATGTGGCTCATCGTCATCGGGACACGACATGGGGAGATTTCTTCTTTGCAAGTTTATCAGTCCTATCGACAACGTTTTGACCTAGAGCATTTTTTCAGGTTTGAAAAACAGAATTTGCTCTTGACCGCTTTTCAAACTCCCGAAGTTCAACATGAACAACAGTGGGTTTATTTGGTCATGCTTGCCTATGTCCAACTTTGGGCAGCTCATTTTCTTGCCGTTGCTTTACCCCGTCCTTGGGAGCAACACTCTTATAATATCGACCCATCTGCTCGTATTACTCCCTCAAAGGTACAGCAGGACTGGAATCGAATTATTTCACAGTTGGGTTCACCTGCCGTTCCTCCCCAACCCCGTGGTAAATCCTCTGGTCGTAAATTTGGGCAATCTCAGACCCCTCGTCCTCGTCATCCTGTCGTCAAAAAAGGCAAATCTCCTAATCTTCCACCTCAAGTTGCTGCTTAGCTTCTAGCAATAACACCTTCTATCCTTATCTACTCACTTGATGTTACCGAGTGAGTAATTCTTATTTGTCCAAAGTCCAATATGCAAGCATGACCAAATAAACCCACTGTTGTTCATGTTGGACTTCGGGAGTTTGAAAAGCGGTCAAGAGCAAATTCTGTTTTTCAAACCTGAAAAAATGCTCTAGGTCAAAACGTTGTCGATAGGACT
>CASBRC010000122.1 GCA_949128015.1 Synechococcales cyanobacterium PMM_0003 | reverse complement strand
TACAGACCTATAAAAAATAGAGGCTTATCTAAGATTAGATAAGCCTCTATTTTATTTAGGTTTAATAGTGTCATGCTATTGACTTTATAGACTTATCCCCTTAATCTAAATAGTGTAACGCTATTAAATTATTAACTCATGGATCTAAAAAGAAAAGTACCACCCAACCCAAACGGAAACCCAAATTTTCGTAGACTTTGGGGAAACTTGGGAGAATCTAGTACGGTAAGGCTACCCACAGAATTGCACTCACTTTTTAAGGATTTGGCAACCGCTATAAATTCAGGCAAAATCAAAACCACTGACTTAGAAAACCAGTGTATAGATCGCCAAAATGTAGAGCGTCAACTTGCCGCCCTTGATATTGGCAAACCTAGCCTAGAAATTGTCCCTCCGATCGAGACATTAAAAGAAGGCTCAGTGAGAGAAACGGGTATATATGAAACTAGCCAAGAACTCAAGGCAAAAGCAGACGACTATAGCCAGAAATATGGTGAAGCACTCAAGACGATCGAGTTTTTGGGTCAGCAATTGAAAAAACAGGGAAAACAGGAGCAAGTGCAAACTGCGATCGATGAAGGCTTAAGCCTTATCGAGCAGTTCGAGGAAAAACAGAAAAAAGCTTGGGGCAAATCGCCCAAGCAGACGGGCGAATTTAAAACCGATTCACCACGATGGACTAAGTACAACGAGTTCAAGACTTGGCTAAAAAACTTAGCCTAGACACAAAGAAGGCGATCGCAATATTGCGATCGCCTTCTTTATTTTGGCGTGTTACCGACTGGATACCCCACCCAGTTCCATAGTCAGGGTCAGACTTGCGCTCCCACATCTCTACCGTATCGCTTTTTTTAACCCGTAGCATTGATACAGCACGGTAAAACCCTTTTTATTTTAAGGCAAAGGCAAAGTCAACGCCCACCACAGCATTTTTAGACCACTGGTAAACAGCGACAGACCGAAACCACCTATCAGGAAATCAAGGAATCCAAAATCAGGCAATTGCTTGACGATCGGGCGCAAGATAATCGCGCCGATCGCCACCAAAATCAAACCAACAATAAACAAAGGTAATTTCATAATTTATTCAAACCATCTTTTTTTAAATAAAGGTTCCAGCCAAGCAAAAGAAATTTGAAAGACAAGCCCACAAAAGGCGATCGCAATATTGCGATCGCCTTCTTTGTGTCTAGCCTAGTTTGCTAATTGTAATAGATCATGAAATCGCTGTTTCCCCTGAGCGAAATTACGCCCCTTGCAGCCTAGTAGATTTTCGACGATCCATGTTACTGGCTTACCAGCTTGCAACATGGACTTACACTTACGGGATAGCTCAATATCGGGGTTTTCGTAAGTGTAAGTGCAAGTCTGTAAGTCTGTAAGTGCAGACGGTGAGCTAACTAACGCACTTACGGGGCTGTAAGTGTTAGTGGAAGTGGAAGTCGATGTAAGTTGCCTTTGATAGTCGGGAGGAAGGGGCAATTGCTGAAGGAAAACCTGATCTATTTCAGGCAAAGCACAGGGCAAATCGTCCAACATTGCCGCATACTTAGCAGATCGAATCACCTCTTTTATAGCCTCATCGCCCAAAGCCTTAGCCCTTGTCTTAGCGAATTTTCCTAGTGAAATCATCGCAAAACATTCACGGATCGATCCTTGCCCTTCAATGCCCAAGGATTTTACCTCAGAGCCGATGCTCAGTATTATCAACTTAATACTGATTTTTCGAGCTTCACGCACTAAAAGCATAATTGCATCAGTGAATGACTTACCCAGTGCGGCAGCAATGGCAGGAAACTCATCAATGATGACTAACAAAGGAACAAAGTTTTTTTGTCCCTCTGCCCTTGCCTCATAGCGAGCATCCATCAAAAGCACAAGCCGATCTACTTCATCGCCTATATTCTTATACTTTCGTCCTGCCCCGATAACCGTCATACCTTGCCAGTCATCAGGTGCAGCATGAGGATCGAGAACAATCGCGGGAGCCGATGAGTGAGAGACAAGGTACTTCACCAGCGTAGACTTACCCGATCCAGTTTCGCCTAATAGCAGCATGTGAGGCTTAGAAAGGGCTTTCCGAATATCGGCAAATTCAGGAATCGACATCGATGTATTTGGGCTTGAAATTTTTACCTGATGAGCCGAATCTAGAGCCGCTACGAGCGCCCATTGCTGATCTTCGCTCATACTCTCCCATTCATCAGCAGGGTTGATGATCGTAGATTGCCACCAAGCCCGAATCTCATCGGGCAAATCACAAAAAGCCTCAATCGCGCTCATCTTGTACCTACCAATAATTGAAAGAATTGCCACAAATAGCCGCTAACTGTAGGCAGCACGGTTAAAGTCGCCAATAAACCCCACCAGCCAAACCGTAAAAATGGCTGATGAGTAAAAGCCAACAAACCCCAACCAACGACGGGGAACCAGATCCGAACAGGGGTAAGAGTAATAAAAGCAGCCTTTGCGACGCATTGAGAGGCGGTTGAGGCAGCAGGGCAAACAATTGCGGGAATTGTTGTAACCTTTTCTAGCCACAAATAGCCAATACTACCGATTACAAGGATTGAAAGCAGTGTTAAAACCTTCATTGCAATTTCGATCGCATAATCATCGACTAAAGTGCCTTTGATACCCCGATCTTTTGTTGCTGTCGGTTCTTTAGCCTCGGCGGCAGGGGCAGCAGGGGCAGCATCTTTGTACTTTTTCTTTAATTCTTCAACGGTTGCACCCATCAAACACCCCCTCTAATTGGCTTTGGCTGTCCTTCGTAGATGCAATTAACATCAACACCACATTTAATAGTCGATCCTTTGTTCTCTACGGCTGGCGCAACAGAGACTCTAGACATCGTAATCAAGGCAAGAACGCCAACGATCGCCACTGCCAAAAATGTTAGGACAGGATCACCGCCAAGATAAGCAGGGCGTTTCGCTATATCCTTCGCCCCGTCAGCCTTTGCACTGGCTACGGCGGCGGTGACTGCAACTTCTTGGATTTTTATTAGGGCTTGCTCGGCGGCTTGCTTGGCTTCGACTGCCGACTGTTTCGCATATTGAGCATGAACCCGATCTACTTCCGCCTCATGCCGAACTTTTTGGAACTCACCCGCAACAAGCTCAAAGCCTCTGTCTACTTGTGCTTTGAGCTTGATTTGAGCGATTTCTAGCGCATCTTGACGCACTAAAACAGTGCTTACATCTTTCTGTAATGACTCGATTACTGCATTTAAAATCTCGTCATCGCGCTGAAGCTCGGCGGGTAAATCCCGCATGATTGCTTGAGTCTCCAATAATACGATCGCATCTTCTTTCATGCTGCGACCTCATCAGACATAGCGATCGCCTCAACTTCATTCGTAGGCACATAGGCTGATTTATCCGATTTAGCCCAATCAATAACTTTCTGTTTAAAAAGTTCTCCAAGGTGTTTCGCTGTCAGTGCGCCGACTTTGCGAAAGTCGATCCCTTCAATTAGCTGATTAATTTCGTTAGCTAGACTTTTTGCGATCGCATCTTCTAGCTGGTTTTTATCGTTCGGTAGTAATGGCACTACCTCTAATTTCTGCTTTACTGCCATAATCTTAAGACTCTTGGTGAAAGGGTAGCAGGGCGTTCGTGTGGAAACTTAGCGCCCTGCTTTTTAATGTTATACAACAAATAAGGTGTAAATGCACAGTTATTAGATAGTATCTACACAGTGTTTAGATATTAATTTTATGGCTCGTGACTCAAAAACTATCCAAGTCTCTCTCCCTGACAACATTTATGCTGTGATTTTGGCTATGGCTGAATCTGGCGAAGTCCCCGCCGAATACTGTAAAAGGGCAATTATTAACAAGGTTGAATATGATCTGATGGTCAAACTGCCTGACAAGTGGCGAGATTTTATCGCTAAGAGTGAGGCTACCACCCCATAAAAAAGGCGATCGCAATATTGCGATCGCCTTCTTTATGCATCACTAACTGTTGTTCTCACCCCAAAAACGCTTTTAGATATTAAACTCATTGATTCATCATGTCTGTAACTTGTAATCCATAGATATTTTTTCCCGATGGGAACATCTATAAAATCCAATCCATCATTAGCGAAAAGATTGTAGGCAGATTCGCGGATCTCAAACTGTGCCTGTGAATTAGACCCTGTATACATTTCTTCAGTATTAATAGCTATTAATGCAGGATCGATCCCTTGAATGGCTGGAACAAAGACAAAAGCCCCTCGACCTTGAGGGAACACGATGTCATTTGTAGTCGCCCCCCCCCCAGATAAGTTAACCTCTCCTAAATAATTTGTGAAAGTATAGTCTGCGTTTTCTATGTTACTTACATCTGTTACATCAGCATAAAAAATATGAAGACTGTTTGAGCTAAAAGATTGTACAGAATTATTTAAAAGATCACAATTTAGAGAAGTAAGATGACCCAACTCTACCCACCCGTTAACACTCCCTGCCCTCACAGCAACCCACTGAATCCGCGAAAGATAATCAAAATACATTTGCCCAACCTCGATAGGAGCGACTGATGGAGATCCAGCCGAGATCGAAATTGTCGAAGGAGCGCCATCACTCCCCCCTATTAACTCAATCCAATTTCCCAGATCTAAGCCAGTCGCTCTATAAATCCTGTTGGTGCTTGTATCTATTAAAATCTGGGATGCTATCTGAGGCGCGATCGCAAGTTCATTGTTGAAAATCACGCTGCTATCACCCCCCACTGAATCGTTTGCAATAAGCTCTACCAAAGCCCCTGCGATTATTCCAGTCGCTCTATAAACTTTGTTAGTGTCTGTTGCCGTCAATATTTGATCGATAAAATTTGGGGCGATCGCGTTGGGATTCCCTGTGAAAGTGCGGATTTTTGCATAATGCAAATCATCGGCATTATTTAGAGTTGAATGTCTAGTCATGATTTTAATCCTCAAAAATAACGTGGTCATCAGTAGTCAAAACTTGCCCATCCTGAACCAAAATCTTATTCAGAATGCTTGCAACATCAACAGGCTCACCAGTATTAGAGCCGCCGATCGCAATCCAATCAGATAGCAAATTAGTGGCGATCGCTAGCCAAAGCTTATTAGTTGAAAGATTTAGCCAAAAAGTGCGATCGCGAATTGGTGCAACGAGAGGATCGGTGCTTTCCAGCAACACCACAGGGGGCGGGGGTGGTGTTGCTGGATTAGTTATCAAGTTCACGATTGGATTAGAGATAGGCATTATTTTAGTGGTGGTATTCCTTTGGGTGCTTCACTGGGCCATAAATCGATCCTGATGCGATCCTCATCAAGCTTAGTCCCATCAGTAAAATTACGTCCCTCCCCTGTTGTGGGGCGGCGTACAAGCAAAGTTGCATAAGCGGGGTATACAGTTTTTGCCAGTTTCTTGAGATTTATATTTTTCTTTTCTACCTCCTCCGTGACATTGAGAGCCAAGATTTTGGCGGTGGACAGTAACACAAGGCGGCGAAGTGTCTTTTCTGCCTCGCTCTTAGTTGATCCGTAAACTGCCAT
>CASBRC010000121.1 GCA_949128015.1 Synechococcales cyanobacterium PMM_0003 | reverse complement strand
TAAAACCCGAAAAGAAGAGGCGGCGCTCAGCGCCGCCTCTTCTTTTCGGGTTTAAAAGTAGGGGCAATTCATGAATTGCCCCTACTTTTAAACCCGACTTTTAGCTTCTACGGTATATACACAAGTCGCATCCACCATAAATGCCCTGCAATAAATTGCGGGCTAAAAGCTAAAACCCGTTGAAACGGGTTAAAAGCATAATAAAAGCAATATTTTATTCAGTCAGTTTCAACTGACTTTAGCTTTGAGCCAAGAACTTTAGTTCTTGGTGACTTGTGTGTACACTGTAGACTTTTAGCTTTAGGGTTGATTTAAGGGAATCTCAATCGTAAATTCTGTACCTTTGCCTAGTTCTGAACTAAAGGACAATTTACCGCCATGATTTTCGGTAATTATCTGATAGGCGATCGATAGCCCTAATCCAGTTCCTTTACCCACAGGCTTAGTCGTGAAAAACAAATCAAACAAGCGATTGCGTAACTCCTCTGGAATTCCTTTGCCATTGTCAGAAATTTTAACGATTAAGCGATCGCATTTCTGCATGTCAGGAATTTGATTATCCGTGAGAATTTCAGTCTGAATTAAGATTTTAGAAACCTTTTCATCTTTTCTAATCCACTTTGGCTTATCATTCACAACCTGCCAAATCCCATTTTCCTGAGCATCTTCTTCAAGAGCATCAATCGCATTCGTGAGTAGATTCATAAATACTTGATTTAGCTGCCCTGCATAGCATTCCACTTCAGGAAGATGTGCGAAAATCTTCTCAACCTTAATTTCAGGACGACTAGGTGTCGCCTTCAAGCGACTTTGTAAAATCATTAAAGTACTATTAATTCCCTCATGGATATCGACGGATTTACAACCTTCCTCATCACTGCGAGAAAATTTATTCAGTGATTGCACAATCCCTTGAATTCTCTCTGCACCAATCCGAATTGAACCAACCAACTTCACAAAATCGCTAGCTAGAAAATCAATATCGATTTCTTCTAACTTTGCCTGCACTGCTTCGACAGGTTCTGGATAATAGGTGCGGTAAACTTCGACAAGACTTAATAGCTCAGATGTATAAGTGTCAGCATAGGAGAGATTTCCATAAATAAAATTCACAGGGTTGTTAATCTCATGGGCTATTCCTGCCACCAGTTGTCCAAGTCCAGACATCTTTTCGGCTTGAATCAATTGCGACTGTGTACTTTTTAGTTCTTGCAGCGCATGTTCTAGTTTTTCTGCTTGCAGGCGATATTTTTCTTCGGAGGCTCGGACTAGAGCTTCAGCAGCAAGGCGTTCGGTGATATCGCGTAAACTCCAAACTCGCCCCGCGCAACTATCCAAAACATTTTGTGGTTGCGAGTAGCATTCTAAAGTTCTACCATCATCTAACTCAACAATCTCAAAGCTATTTTGTCCAATACCCATTCCTTTCCCAAAGGTATGTAAATATTTTGCAGAGTTAATCCGCTTAGCCACATATTTGAGGATATGGGAATCATCATGGGATCTAAAAATGCGATCGGGAATACGCCAAAGATCGACAAATTTTTGATTGCAAATAATAATGTTTCCATTCGCATCTAGCACCAAAATCCCATCTGCTGTCGCCTCAAGTGTTGCGCCAAGCGCCGCAAAACTTTTATTGATTTCGGCTTCGGCAGCTTTGCGATCGCGAATATTAGTACAAATATAAGTTGTCCCAATCACATCCCCTGATGGGCTTTTGACAGGATTTACTTTTAAAGAAACAGGAATAAGCTGATATTTGCGATCGCACATTTCCAGTTCACTCGACCAAGTACCACCATGCATCACCGCCGAATGGATTACTTGAGCAGTTTGCTGATCGGTAAATAGTGGCTCTAAATTGGGCGACTTCTGTAAAGTAGGTAAGCTATAGTCAAACAGATCGCTAAAAGCAAGATTAATATAAATCGGTTGTCCAGTCGCATCAGTAATACAGATCGCGTCATTGGCACTTTCAACCGCCGTCCCAATTTTCGTAAAAGCATCCTCAAGATCCTTACGTTCGGCAATTTCGTTGGCTAGCTGGAGCTTTAGCGATTCTGTCTGAGGTGCAGCTAAAGCGTTGCTAGCGACAATTATTCCACCGACAGAACCATCATCGGTATACCAAGGTTGGACATCCCACTGAAAATTATTTACCGACGCACCCCGACGTGCAATCTCAACTTCCGCCGAGTAGTGCATCTGCCCACCGCTTAAGCATCGCTCTAATCCTTGTCTATGGGCGACCGCCTTTGGTAATGAGTCATAAAGATTTGTGCCAATCAGCTTGAGGCGAGGGATACCCAGCATTTTGACCCAAGGCTGGCTCACTAATATGTAATGCAGATTGCTATCAAACATCGCGATCGGGACAGGGCAAAACTCGACAAACCAACGCAGGTATTTTTCTGCGTGGTTAGCACGGTTTAAAACTGATCCCCACTGGGCTTTTGGGTTAGCTATAGCCATCCTAACCTTACTTTTTTGACAACTTTAAATCTTTGACTCCAAGATTGTAGAGGCTTGGCAATTTTTAGAGTGTGTCATGTGAACCAAACCGAAGAAAAAGTGACGCGGCGCTCTACGCCACTTTTTCTTCGGTTTAGTTCACACAATTAGCGACAGCTATATAATAAGTAGGCAAGCATAATTAAACCCAAAACCTAAAAAGCTGTAGCGCACGCGCAGCGTGTACTACAGCTTTTTGGACTTTAAGGTTTCTTTTGCCTACCGACTTATGAGCATGTTAAGATCGAAGACAAATCATGAGAACAGTGATCTCGGTGCAGCAATATCCGATTTTTGGTTCTGAAATTAAATGTCCCCATTGTCGGCAAATTATTCCTGCCTTGATTTTGACTGACACTTATCTTTGTCCGCGTCATGGTGCTTTTGAAGTTCAACTCAATTTTAAAGATTTAGTACACCTACAGTCCGATCGCTATTGGCGACTATGGAACGACGAATGGTATCGCCAACATACCCACCCCGATGGGATCCGTTTTGAAATTCATGAAACTATTGATCGACTCTATACCCAAGGTTATCGAGCGATTAAGGTGACTATCGCTCACCGCTACATCGATCTAGTTCGACCTTATCTCGAAAATATATCGATCCTTTCTAATACACAAAGTTTGTATGGCTTAAATGTCGAATTTAGTCCTCCTGAAGAAGAAGAACCTCGTTGGGGAATTATTAACTTTGAACTAGAAAAAGAATTAGGAGTACCAAAAGGTTATCCATATTTTCGTTCTTTTTAGAACGCTCCAACTTTCTCCCAAAAGGGCGGTGCGAAGCACCGATCTTTTGGTTATGACTTTTCCCAAGTTTGCCAACCTTGCCAGCGTCCACGCCAACAAGCCCATAATTTTTGTCTCGCCACATCCCCATCTTTCGGTAAAAATCGCAGCCATTGTAATAAACCAAAAGCTTCTGATGTCCCAATTGCGATCGCCCAAATCATAAAAACAAATCTCTGCAAAGGTGAGAAGTATCCTAATAGAGCTAATGTCTCATTATGCACAGCATTGATCTTAGCCTCAGAATTAAAAGAATTGCGCTGATCCTCATCAAAACGCTGAGCAGGAAAGTGATCTACCGCAATCTGGGGATCGTAAATTAACTTCCATCCCTGCTGTCGTAAAGTCAAAGAAAAAATCACCTCAAAATGCACCTGTGCACCTGTTCCCCGCATTCTTTGATCAAAACGTAAATTTGCGATCGCACTACGCCGAAAACTCATATTCACGCCCTTCAGCACATCCACTTCGCGCCCATCGCCACTACCTATATGATGATTGCCAACTAAACGCCCAAACCATTGCAACTTACCCACTACAGCTTGCGAACCATCTTCTAATCTCGTGCCGTGATATACCCAATCACGACCACCAACTCCGCCGACTTGATCATCTGCTAAATAGTAAGCTTCTATCTTCTCTAACCAATCAGGATGTGGCGCAGCATCATCATCAGTAAAAGCAACAATATCGCCCGTCGCTGCTTCAAGCCCAATATTCATCGCGGCAATCACTCCCGTCACGGTTACTGGAGATATATTTAAAGGTAAGCCCCCTCGATCAAAGGTTTCAAGAAATTGCCAAGTTTTGCGATCGGTATCGCGGACAATAACTTGCACATCATCTACAGGGCGAGTTTGTTGCTTGAGCGCTGCGAGGCAACGAGCTAAATCTTGGGGTCTCAGATATGTAGGTACAACCAAAGTTATCTTCATTGTTATCAACTTCTTTTTTGGATAGGACGGGCAGGTACACCCACAACGATCTCTCCCTCATTAACATCGTGCGTTACTACAGCATTTGCTCCCACGACAGCGCGATCGCCAATGTTCAAGTCACAATCACCTCGCCCAACAACAGCAACCCCAGAACCAATTAAAACATCGTCACCGATGTAAATCTTATACTGTGAGCCAATCCAAGTCTCAGTAGCCAGAGTTACACCATGGTAAATCTTAACTCGATGCCCAATCTTGACATTGGGATGAATTACAATTCCCAATCCATAATGTTGTAAATCAATATCCCGTTCTATCTCTGCCTGATAGGGAAGCACCGCATGAAAAAATAGAAAGTTCAAGGTTTTGAGGAGCCTTGGGATAATTGGTATTTTATTTTTATAAGCTTGGCAACTCAGCCACCACAAAAAGGAAGGGTTCATTTTAGATCTATCTGGTTAGTTCTATTTAGAATTTTGACAATGCTTGACTACTTGACAATACTGTCAAATAAATTTAAATATTCACTCGACTTGCTCAACCAAGTATGTCGCTCTGCATTATACCTTGATGCTAGCCCCATTTTTTCGCGTAACTGGCAATCTCCTTGCAAAGTTTCCATTGCCTTACTCAGAGTTGCGATATCTTCTGGATCTTCTAGCACAAATCCACATTCTACCGAAACAAGTTCTGCACCACCAGCAGTTTTCGCTGTAATCACAGGCAATCCCGATGCCATAGCTTCCAATAAAACTAATGTACAAGCTTCATAGCGAGAAGGAAACACAAAAAAGTCTGCTGTCCTCATTATCTTCGCAATATCACGCCGAAACCCTAGAAAATGTACCCGTTCGTCTAAATTTAGATTTTTTGTCATCTGAGGATAGGGACTATTAACTGTGTTCCCTACAACTGCTAAATGCAAATTTGGTACATGGACTAAAGCCTTCAGCACCGAATCTAGATTTTTGCGATTTGTGCGAATATCACCTACAAATAAAGCTAAATCCACATCTAAGGGTAAGCCTAATTCAGAACGAATCGAGGTGTCTGGATAAAACTCCTCAGTGCTAACCCCATTCACAATCACTTGGATACGATCTTGAGGAACCCCAATACTTACTAATTCAGCTTTCACTTTATTAGATACCGCAATTACGATCTTTGCGGTTTTAAAGGCTTGTTTCTCTGTTTGTGCATTCACGGCTGTATAAAGCCATTGGTAAATACCATATAGATCTTTCCGCATTCGATATGTATGAAAAGGAGAATTCAACCAAGAGCCATGCACAAAATGAACAACATTGACATCCGTAGGTTGTGAAATAACTGCTCCACAGGACATCACTACATCAAACTCATCACGATGTTTTTGTAACCAATTGTCGCTAAGACGAGCAAATAAGATGCCACGAATTAACTCAATTGGAACCTGCTCCAAGGGGAATTGAACACATTTTACAGATTTACATTTTTTGATTTCTTCATCAATTTGTCGGACAACCAAAGTAACCTCCACATTCTTTTGAAGCGCACCCTTTACTATTTCATAGTTCACTCTACCTTGTCCGTCACCCTTGATGATACTGGCGCTAATGATGCAAAGCTTCATAGTATGTTAGTTAGTTAGTGATAGAGTACATTGAAACAGTTTTTCAAAGTATAACGGTTTTTAGATATGCT
>CASBRC010000120.1 GCA_949128015.1 Synechococcales cyanobacterium PMM_0003 | reverse complement strand
GGGCGATCGCTATAGTCGGCAGCGTCAACCATCTTGGCTTTGTTTGTTTTTCTACTTGAAGCTGATGCCAGCCGATCTTAAACAAACTTTGCTTGCTTTTGTGCCTAAACCTCAAGCTACTCGGATAAATGAGCAGGGCGATCGCTTGCCTGACACATTTAAGATGCAAGTGGAACGGGTGAACTATCTCACCTCTGAAAATGTGAGCGAGAAATTTGAGTTTCCCTTGACGGTTATGAAAGTGGAGCGTTTAGCGCCAAGGGATTTGGCGGCGTTGATTGCGAATGCTACTTTGACTAAAAGGTTCTGTCAGCTTATGAGTGGTCGTGGTTTGGTGGTGATGGCGATGCATGAAGGGAAGTTTCGTAATGCGTTACGTCTGCTTGGGTATGTTTTGCCACCTATGAAGTGAGTATGGTTGCTTTTTTGTGGGTGAAAATTGCATATGGTCGGTGGGGTGATATGTATGTAAAATTGTAACTACGCAAACCTCATGATATTGCTATGAAATTATCTCCTCGCTACAAGAAGTCTCTGTCGGCTGTTTTTTTGGTGGCTCTGCCTGTGATGATGTCTTTTGCGCCTTTGTCTCAGGTTGTTTTAGCGCAGGAGTCAGGAGCGAATTTGAGTCTTGTGGCGCAGACAGATCGCCAAGCAGAGGCAGATCGGCTTTTAGGTCAAGGCATAAAGCTATTCAGAGTTGGTAAATACCGGGAAACCTTGCAAAAATTTGAGCAAGCTTTGCTAATTTTTCGCGAGATTAAAGATCTAAAAGGGGAAGCGCCGACTCTCAATAATATAGGCAGCGTATACACCATTCTCGGACAGTACCAGAAAGCGATTGCATACCATCAGCAATCCTTACCGATCCAAAAACAAATCGGCGATCGCGAGGGTGAAGGATCGACTCTCAATAATCTAGGTGGTGCGAACGACTATCTCGGAAAATACCAAAAGGCGATTGAGTTTTATCGGCAAGCCTTAGCCATCCACAAGCAAATCGGCAATCGCAGAGGTGAAGCAAAGTCTCTCAATAATCTAGGCGGTGCATACGACAGTCTTGGACAGTACCAGAAGGCGATTGAGTTTTATCAGCAGTCCTTGGCGCTCAAAAAGCAACTCGGCGATCGCAATAGTGAAGGAACGTCTCTCAATAATATAGGATTTGCATATAGTAATCTCGGACAGTATCAGAAAGCGATTGAATACTATCAGCAACACTTAGCGATCGCAAAGCAAAACGGCGATCGCAATGCTGAAGGAACGTCTCTCAACAATCTAGGTGGTGCATACAACAATCTCGGACAGTCCCAGAAAGCGATTGAATACTATCAGCAATCCTTAGCGATCAAAAAACAAATCGGCGAACGTAATGGTGAAGGAAGCTCTCTCAATAATCTTGGCGGTGCATACAGCAATCTCGGACAGTACCAAAAGGCGATTGAATACTATCAGCAATCCTTAGCGATCAAAAAGCAAATTGGCGATCGCAATGGTGAAGGAACGGCTCTCAATAATCTTGGTACATCATTTGCCAAACTCAATCAACCTGAACTCGCTATCCTCTTTTACAAGCAATCTATCAACGTCCGCGAATCCATTCGTAAGGACATACTCGGACTTAGCAAAGATGAACAAAAATCCTATCTAGACACCATCGAAAAAGACTATCGCGTCCTCGCCGACCTTCTCCTCAAACAAGGACGAGTTATGGAAGCACTACAAGTACTTGACCTGCTCAAAGTGCAAGAACTTGAAGACTATCTCAAAAATATCAAAGGCAGCGATCGCACTGCACAAGGAGTCAGAGTCTTAGAACCAGAAAAAGCTATTAGCGGTCAGCTTTCAGCGATTAGCTTTGAGAAAAGTGCAGACATCAATCGCCAACTTGCCAGCCAGTTAAAACAACTGCCAACATCAGAAATCAACAAAGTCCCCGACTATCTCAACCAAATCCCACAGGGATCGGTACTGCTTTATCCATTGATTTTAAAAGACCGCCTAGAAATTATTCTCTTCTCACCCAACACACTCCCCATCAGCCGTACTGTCAACATCTCCAAGGACAAACTAGAAGAATTAATCAAAGACTATCGCAAAGGACTCCTCAACGATAGCTACGACACTTACAAAATACCTGCGACAGAGCTTTACAACTTGGTGATTAAACCCATCGAAGCCGAGTTAGTCCAAGCCAAAGCTACCACGATTCTCTATGCACCTGATGGACAACTCCGCTATGTTCCTCTTGCTGCTCTCTATGACGGCAAACAATTTTTGATTGAGAAATATCAGATTAGCAATCTCATTGCCTATAGCCTCTCTGACTTTTCACCGAAGCCCAAAAATCAACCGAATATCTTGGCAGGAGCATTTGGTGGGAGAGCAGGAGAGATGAAATTTGGACAAAATGGATTACCCGCCACGATTAAGGAAGTCCAAGCGATCGCAAGTTCTTTTCAAAACTCGGTTACTTTAACTGAAGAAAAATTTAGTCGGCAAGCGATCGAAGCCAAGTTTAAAAATCATAATATTCTGCATCTGGCTACCCATGCTGAGTTTAATACAGGCGCACCTGATAACTCATTTATCATTTTTGGTAATGGTGACAAAATTCGCCTCAGTGAAATCACTGATTGGCAGATTCCCAATATCGATTTGATCGTGCTGAGTGCTTGTCAGACTGGCGAAGGAAAGCTGGGGGATGGGGTTGAGATTTTGGGCTTTGGTTATCAAGTCCAGAAAGCAGGTGCAAAAACTGCGATCGCATCTCTCTGGAAGGTGGATGATGAGGGTACTCAAGCTTTGATGCAGAGGCTATATGAGAGTCTGAGACAAGAAAATATGACCTCATCTAAGGCTTTGCAACAGGCGATGATTGCGATGATTAATAGCGATAAGAAAGGGTCAGGTAGCGATCGCGATCTTAATCCCCGCGCTGCGGGTATTAGGATTATTGGAACATTACCAACCAATGCTCCCAAGTTATCGCATCCTTCTTATTGGTCTGCTTTTATCTTGATTGGGAACGGGTTGTAACTCAGCGTAGGTATTTGCCCCCTAAATCCCCCAATTCTGGGGG
>CASBRC010000119.1 GCA_949128015.1 Synechococcales cyanobacterium PMM_0003 | reverse complement strand
ATTCGCTTGCCGATTAGTATCGCCGATGGAATCTTAGAGGCTCTTGCTCAAGACCCTGACAATCTAGAACCTGCAAGCATCATTGGCTCAGTCCTGCGCTCTAGTTCTTCTATTAACAACAAAAGTTATCTCATTCCCCTATACATGAACCCTGTTGCCGCAGGTTTTCCCGCGCCAACCGAAGATTATGTTGAGGACAGAATTGATCTGAATAGCCATCTCGTTAAACATCCAGAATCAACCTTTCTCGTTAAAGTCGTTGGCGAGTCCATGCAAGATGCAGGTATTCATCCGCGTGATCTGTTGGTTGTTGATCGCGATATCGAAGCCGTAAGCGGCAAGGTGGTGATCGCAGTCGTCAATGGCGAATTAACTGTGAAGCGCTTGCTGAAAGAGCGCAATAAATTATGGCTAATGCCTGAAAATCCTAATTTTCAACCCATTGAAATTGACGAAAATGTTGAGTTTCATATTTGGGGCGTAGTCACCAACGTAATTCACGCTCTCTAGTGACTTACCTGACAAAAAATAAAAGAAATATAGAGCCTAAACTAGCAATCACAAGAAAAAACATTAAGTAAACAAGTTATTGCCTATTTCTGACCTAAAATCAAGGATGACATTTAAAGCTGATTGTCGTACATTAATCAAAGAGTTCTTGGTATTCCTTGATGACGCTCTTTCCTGCTTCTGCTTCCATTCTGTCTTTATCGGCTTCTAAGGCAAGATCTTTTGGTATCTCGGAAAATAATTCTGGTAACAATGATGATTCTGAGTTTTTTGCGGTTTGGCAAATGCTCTGCTCCCGTCTTGATGCTCACAAAGGGAATTTCCAAAACGACTCACGCAATTGGCAAGTGAGCTTTGATACGCCAGTGGCTGTGTCTGACTACATCACTATGCGCTGTATGCTCACCATCGGCAATATTACCCGTGAGGCTACAGGCAGTGATAAAGGCTGCTTGATTCGGGTTGGTTCCTCTGTGATTGGGGTTCATGCGCCTGAACGTGCGATGCTCAATGCTTTCTGCAATGCCGCAGTCCATTTTGGAATCTTTCTCCCCTTCAAGCAAATTCGTGACAAGAAGCCTCCAGATAATAATCATGATTTGGAGGCTGTAGTCACTATTCTCAGAAAAATCCAACATAAGCAAAAAATGAAACGCGGTTTCAAGGCTTTAGCGGCTATTTTTGGGCTAATGACTCGCCACAGCTAACCTCTGTAAAAGAAAGGCGACATAGTATGTCGCCTTTCTTTTACAGATTCGTTATCATTACCAGACCGCAATCTTAAATCATTTGTATTTGCACGTTAATCTAAAATTGGTGAGATGGGGCTTTGCTCTATTTCATCGCTTTTTTGTATTTCCGTCTGAGTCATTTGCTGCCAAGCTTGCTCAAATTGTTGGATATCCAATTGGCTCAAATTGGCAAACACAGTTTCTTGTCCCTTGACCTGCAAGATAGTTGTGCGATCGCCTCGTAAACTCTCAACGGTCAGAGTGTCTCCGCTTCGTTGGATACTGTAAGAGTTTTTACCCATTTCTCCAAAACTATCAGTCTCTAGCTCATTAAGGAGTTGATGGCAGATTGCTGCGACCATCTGAGCGTGATCGATTCTGCCCTGCTCTGGGTTAATGGGGATTTCTGATTTAGTAATATTTTCAGATTGCTTTGGCTTGGGTAATTTTAGCGATCGCTGTTTTTCTAACTCAACCACAAGCTCATTTAAAAAACTATCTGACAAACCCATCTCGTCAGGAGACTCTATAGACTGATTTACTAACTTTCGGTCAGCACTTTGCCTCTCTAAAATAATCGAGCGATCGCGTGCTGAATCGTAACTAACCTGCAAATATTTCTGAAGTCCTCCCCAGCTATACTCTTTGCCTAACTCATTACCTTGAATGCTGTTACTTCCTAAACTATAGGAAATACCTTTAATCTTCTTGGTGCGGGTGTATTTGACATGAGCATCTACTCCTAAATTTCTCAATTGCTCAATCAACTGGGGCATAGTCATTCCTACTTTTACTTGCTCTCTGATGACTTGCGTTATGTGAGATGCCATATCAGGAATATTAGAATGTACTCCCTGCTCAGGGACGCTTTCTAGCCGCTTCAAGATACGCGGTAAAGAATAAGCTTTACCCACACTAGAACCTGCCATGCTCACTCCATCAAATTTGTAGGCAATCCCTTTCGGTTTTCCTTTGCGATCGCGGTCAACCCTGACTGCAATCCCTTCAAGATTTAGTTGCTCAATAAAATCTGGTAGTGACGTGGCAGTTACCAAAGTTGCATCTATCTTGTCCGCAAGTTGCCGCTTTACAGTGGCTTTGCCTGTTTCTAATTCCTTATCGATCTGACTTTTGGTTTGCTCTTGGCGATCGCTCTGCCAACTTGATGGTACTGCCGTTAGCCCAAAGTCATGCTCTAGTTTACGGATCACATCTTGGCTGCGCGTCCAATCCCAACTGTCAGAAACCACTGAGCCATCCATCCGCACCCGACTGGT
>CASBRC010000118.1 GCA_949128015.1 Synechococcales cyanobacterium PMM_0003 | reverse complement strand
GAAGAGCATACCAAAGTTTTGCAGGGACTTAAGCAAAGTGGCGCGTTAAATTGCGATCGCAATTTAATTTGATGAAGATTGAAAATGCAATACCCAATTAAATTGGCAAATTACATTTTTCGATAGCATCTAGCTGTAATTAAGTGAGGTTGAAACACCTCAAGAAAATTACTTTGTAATGTGCGGAAAAATGTATCTACTGTTTTAGGATCGTCTAAATGAATTGGATGCTCGTTTTCAAAGCCTTTAAAGAAATACCAATTCACAATAATTTTTCCTTGGGGTGAAAGCATCTTGTGAAACTGCATCAATTGACCGCTAGGATCGGGCAGATGCTCCAACACATCGAAACATAGAACTGTATCAAAATGACCTTCTAGTGACGCTTCTAAGGGAATCTCAGAACGAAATTCTACTTTGTGGCTTAGCCCTAGCTGCTGAATGCGGTACTCGACAAAACCTCGATTAATCGGATTAATATCGCAATAGACTACCGAATCGACATTTGGACAACTCGCAGATGCGATCGCATGAGTGCCAATGCCGCCACCAAAATCAAGCACTCGCCCCTTAGCTTGATCGGCAATTAGTTTGAGAGTACCGCCAATATAGTCCTTGCTTTCGAGATGCCAAGTACCTAGTTTAAATAAATACATCTCACCAACTTTGTCCTTGTAAAAAGCTGTAGCCTCTTCCCAGTCAAAGTCGGTATTTCCTAAATTTTCTAAATCGTAACGACAATTTTGCAGTTTTTCAGTAATTGTTGCTGCATCAAGTTTCAAGAAATCTTGCAAATGCTGCTTTAATCTAAAGCCGTCTTGCCAATATCCTTCCAAGAAAGTCGGCGTAGGGGATGAAATCACCATGTTTGATTGCGATTTAGCGCTTTGCGCCTAAAGAGATTAACAACAGATGATGGTTTTGCATAGGAAAAATATCATCTGCAATTACAGCATAAATGAAATGTACACAACTCCAAACCCAGTATATTTTTTATAAAGTGTTGCGAGGCAACACTTTATAAAAAATATACTGGGCATCTTTAAAACAGTAAAAACGAGAGGTGGCGCTTAGCGCCACCTTTCGTTTTTGCCTATTTCGCTAGATTGCGAAGTAGCGATCGCTGATTTTCATTCATACTTTGCAAAGCTTGTCTCGCGTCACTGTGCTGCAACATTTGCAAAAGTTCTTCAATTTCTACATTTAGAGCCTTAGAAACTGGCTCTTTCACTTTGGACTTTTCATGGGACTGATATGCCTTGTGTTTCTCAGCTTGAGGATCGGGCATTACGCAAGTACCAGTTTCGCAATCCATACCTAGCTGTTGCCAATAGATTGTGGGAATTACTTTGCCACGTTGACCAACATGTTCATGTTGGAGCAGATCGGTCTGGAGATAGTTGCGAGGCGAGTCATAGAATTTGACATTACGGGCATAGGGAATTGTGAAACAGCCAAAGGCTTTGCGATATTCTTCGGAGCCGATAATTTCATGAAAAAATGCCGACACACCTTGCATCATCAACAAATCCATGTACTTCGCGATTTCTTCTTTACCTTGTAGCGCTCTACCGAGCAGATGTTTAAAGCTCCATTCCACAAATTTGAGATTTGAGCAGCCCTTATAAAAACTGTTGAGATAAACAGATGACATGACTAGCTCACCAATGAAATGGCGTACACCGAGCTTCCCTTTCAGGAAATCTTTTTCGAGCTTGGCAATTTCTTTGCGCTCATACTCATAGGGCTGACGCTCTATGACTTGGGCATAGATCTGCTTAAGAGCAGTCTGACGATCTGCTTCTGCTGACTTGCGCTCAATGGTAAAGGGGGTATGGATATCCATGACAAATTCTCCAAAAACTCTCTAAAAAACTTCTGAACATTGATCAATCAGGCTATTAATTACCTAGAATCTCGGAGGTAAATCTCTATAGCTTGGATAACTAATTTTGTGGTAGGTAATTGAGCTATCTAAGCATTATGTAATGCAGATATAGCCATCTCTGAATAGGGTTTTACCAAGGCTGCACATTCGGCAGGCAACATCTCGTCAACGACTGACTGCAATAGACGATATGCAGTGGAGCATTCCTTGGTAATTTGATAGGAATTGATAATATTTGCCAGCCAATCCATCAGAGCTTCACGGAAGAAGATTTCATCATCACGCAATACTGATAGTGATGTGTAGCGAATCACGTTCGACATGTCGTATTTGCAGCGTTGTAACTGCTTTCGCACTAATGCAGGATATTGCTGGGCAAGGAGCTTCAGCGCTTTGATTGTGATTTCATCAGCGTGATCGCGTAAAAGATTGTAAGTCTTGACCCGTACTGAAAAACTATTTGCAAAACGCTCTAAATTCAAAAGCTCGGTGTCATTTAGATAAACACGATCAATATCCCCAAATTTTTCATCCAATGTGCGATTCATTGTTAGCATAATCTTCTTTTTACCCCTCAAATAAATTTAGTAAATATACTTATTTCATCTGTCCCCAACCTAAGAATGACTTCTCAGTCCTCCAACTTCTAAATAATAGATCTGTATCCGCCTATACATTCAAGAATGCAATTAAAGTTGACTTAATGACATATTTCGACATATACAGCAAGCCTAAATCAATTGTAAGAGAATATTTTCTCCACCTATAGCAGATTGAGAGCAAGCCCAGATTTTCTGTAAAAGCCCCTCGAAGAGGGGCTTTTACAGAAAATCTGGGCTTGTTTTTGCTCGGAATTTGCTCTAAATTGAGTAGAGGTAATTCATGAATTGCCTCTACTCATGAATTATTTAGGATTGCTGTAGCAATCAGCAAAGACCAAAGATAAATGGGGCGCTTTACGCCCCATTTATCTTTGGTCTTTGCTTTGAGATTTTATTGCAGTTTGAAGAACGACACGGTTAAAATAGTTTCTTAACAGAATGTCATATTAGATAACTCCATGCAGTCGGCAGTACGAATTGAAAATCTCAAGAAAACTTATGGAGAGACCGTTGCCGTAGATGGAATTTCTCTAAATGTTACGCAAGGTCAAATTTATGGGCTATTAGGTCCAAATGGGGCAGGCAAGACTACAACAATGCGTTGCATTTGTACTTTGACTATTCCTGATTCGGGTGTGATCGAGGTGGCTGGAGCAACAGAGGCAAGAGCTATCCGCAATCGTTTGGGTTACGTGGCTCAAGAGGTGGCTTTGGATAAAGTCTTGACAGGACGAGAATTATTACGTTTTCAGGCAGCTTTATATCACATACCGCCAAAGCAAATTAGCGATCGCATTGATAGCGTATTAGATTTGTTGCAGCTAGAGCCATATGCCGACAAGCTTTCGGGAACATATTCGGGCGGTTTAAAAAAACGTTTAGACTTAGCCGCAGGTTTGTTACATCAGCCATCTGTGTTGATCCTTGATGAACCAACCGTAGGGCTAGATATCCAAAGTCGGATCGCGATTTGGGAGTTTTTAAGAAAGCTGCGAGCATCGGGAGTGACCGTATTAATCAGTAGTCATTATCTTGAAGAAATTGATGCCCTTGCCGATCGCGTTGCCATTATTGATCGGGGTAAAATTATTGCTGAAGGCACAACCGATGAATTAAAAACTAAAGTGGGTGGCGATCGCATTACCGTAAGGATTCGTGAATTTGCCGATCGCAATGAAGCCGAAGAGGCGAAAAAGATTTTGCAGCAACTACCAATTGTGCAGAGCATTACAATCAATGCGGCTCAAGGTAACGCGGTTAACTTATTTGTTACACCAGATGCTAATGCCATTAGCGAAATTCAGAATATGTTAACGGCTGTTGATATTAGTGTGTTCAGCCTGTCACAGTCACGCCCCAGTCTTGACGATGTGTTTTTAGCGGCGACAGGACAAACTATTTTAGATGCTGAAATTGCTCAGTCAGATATATTAACGGCTAGTAAAGGGAATAAGAAAGCTAAAAGATAGTGGGGATCGCATTAAATAGCTGACTTTACGTTTAAATATCAAAACTTAACTATTTATGCCTTTTTCTATTATGCAACTGCATTTAATATACGGTTGAGGATACCCGTCCTTAATCTTTTATATTGAGGTGTGGTATGCATAATTTCACTTCTTTTGTCTTGGCTCAAACTTCGACAACAAAAAGTTTTGTAATCGAAGATTTGTTCCGACCTGAAGGACTTGTGTTCCAATTGGTCTTTGCGATCGCGATTTTAGTCGGTGGCTGGGTAGTTGCGATATTTTTCGCTTCTATGACCGAAAAGTTGCTAAAGCAAACAGATATCGATAATAAACTTGCAGGTTGGTTAACAGGTTCTCGTAGTAATGCTTTTCCAATTGAGAAGTGGGCTGGCACTGCGGTTTTCTGGATTATCCTGCTATTTACTTTAGTTGGCTTCTTCCAATTTTTAAAGTTAGATGCAGTCGCCACCCCATTAAATAGTTTGTTGGGGCAGATTGCTGCTTTCTTGCCTAAGCTAGGAGGCGCAGCGATCTTAGTCGGCATTGCGTGGGCTTTGGCAACAGTTAGCAAAATAGTCGTCGGACGCTTTTTGCGATCGGCTCAGATTGATGCCAAAGTAAACGAGACAGTCAGCGCCTCAACAACGCAGGCGATGCCACTGAGTGAGACTCTCTCCTCAGCTTTGTATTGGTTTATTCTGTTGTTATTCTTGCCTTTAGTCCTTGATACTCTTGGCTTAGTGCAAGCACTTCAGCCTGTACAAAATCTGGTCGATCAGATTTTAAGTGCTTTACCAAAAATCCTCAAAGCAGTGATGATTGGTGGTATTGGTTGGTTAGTTGCTCAAGCAGTAAAGCGGATTGTGACAAATCTCTTAGCTACTAGTGGAGCAGATCGTTTCCTTCAGCGTTGGACTCCTAATCAAACTGAATATACACTTTCTCAAGTAGTTGGGAATTTCATTTATGTATTGATTCTGATTCCCACAGCGATCTCCACATTAGAAGCATTAGAAGTTGGCGCAATCTCTCGTCCAGCAACAGCGATGCTCGATCAAGTGTTGCGATTCTTACCTCAAGTTTTTGTGGCTAGTGCCATTCTTACTGTGGCTTATTTCTTTGGTCAGTTTGCTAGAGATATAGTCTCTGGCATTCTAACTGGCTTGGGCTTTAATAATATTTTACGATGGTTAGGATTCTCTTCTATTGTAGTAGTAGCACCAATGGAATCGCGAGTTTATGAAGATACTGAAAGTACTTCTATAACTTCGCTCCCACCACAAACACCTTCGCAAATCGTTGGGATCATCGTATTTCTCGCGATTATGCTTGTTGCGATCGCCACAGCTACTGATGTCTTGCAAATCAATGCGCTGACTCGTATTGTTTTTGGTGTTTTGCTAGTGGCTGGTCAAGTTTTAAGCGGCGTAGTTATTTTTGCGATTGGCTTGTACCTTGCTAATCTCGCCTTTAACCTGATTGCCAGCAGTGGCGGACGACAAGCGCGAATCCTTGCCCATGCGGCGCGGATTTCGATTGTCGCTTTGATTACGGCGATGGCTCTCAAGCAAATGGGCGTTGCAAGTAATATTGTCGATCTTGCCTTTGGTTTATTAACTGGTGCGATCGCAGTTGCGATCGCAGTTGCTTTTGGACTTGGTGGCAAAGATATTGCTTCTCAACAATTACGTGAATGGTTAGACTCATTCAAACGGAACGATTAGAAACTAAAATAAAAAGAAAGCCTTGCGATGCAAGGCTTTCTTTTTATTTGCATGAGAATTTGCTAGCTTGGCAAGGATTGGTTAATGATATTAGACAATGAAAATAAAAATCAGAAAGTCCATGAATGGATTTCTGAATATACAGAAGATGGCACTGTAGATATCGTTACAGGTTATTTCACGATTGGGGCTTTGGCTTATCTGTCACAGCAAATTAATCAGAGAATTACTAAATTGCGGTTAGTGCTTGGTGATATCGTGAATTTTGATCAGGTAGAAAGTCGCCCTTTAGATTTACTGAATGAGAATATTACGATTGAATCAGCTTTAAATCTCAGTCGTTTAGCAAAGGAGGCTGTGAGTTTTTTAAAGCAGGATAAGGT
>CASBRC010000117.1 GCA_949128015.1 Synechococcales cyanobacterium PMM_0003 | reverse complement strand
GGTGCAGACGCAACTGTTCATACTCCTGTGCGTCCTGTCTGGCCTCTACGGGTTCGGCATGGCGGTGGTAACGCCCTCGACGGCTGCACTGGCAGCGGACATGGCCAAGGAGGGGAACATGGGCGCGGCGCTGGGTGTCCTAGGCACCATCCGCGACATCGGTGAGGCGGGTGGGCCAATCGTCGCTGGGCTCATCATTACGCAGTCGTCGTATGAGGTCAGCTTCCTGATCGGCGGGGGGGTGCTAGCAGCGATCGCTTTGCTGTTCGCGATCGCTGCACCCATACCTCGACACGGATAAGAAACTGGGGATGGCGGTTGAGCAACTGATTCAGTTGCTCTCTTTTTTCTTCATCTAAGTACAGAGGCTTTGGTGCTAATCTTGGCAAAATTCCTATTTGAAAATCAGAATTTTATAATAACTGCCTTTACGTCCGCTGTCTTGTACTGTATTGGATAATATAAAGAACGATATTCACCGCGAGTGACGTTAGTTCTATTTTCTAACATTACCTGCTACAAGGTTTTTTCTAACCTCTTAGTTGCCCACCATGTATCATGAGTATTTTCTTGCAAACCCTTTCTCAAGCCAAGACAATTTACGTCAGACAAGAATTTAAAATTGTCAAAATAGCCAAAAAATTTTTTGGCTTTGAACCTTACAACCATTATCAAATTCTAACCAATGATGGACAGGAGTTTGGTTACTATGCTGAACTCAAGTTAGGTCTTGCCGATGTAATCATGCGTCAGTTGTTAGGACATTGGCGAGTTTTTAATATTGTCGGAACTGACATGGAAAATCAACAGGGTTTTCGCGTCCATCACCCTTTTCGTTGGTTCTTTCAGCACCTTGATGTTTTTGGGGCAGACGATCGCCCTGTGGGACATTTGCAACAAAGATTTGCGTGGTTCAACAAGAAATTTGAATTTCTTGATACTAGGGGACGAGTGATAATGACTATGACTTCACCACTTTGGAAACTCTGGATATTTCCCATTAAAAAGGGAGAAAGGGAAGTATCCATAATTGAGAAGAAATGGTCAGGTTTTTCTAAAGCAATACTTCGGAGAGTTTTTAAAAGCCAACGAAAGAATAAGGGTTTCAGCAAAAGACTGTCCGCTGCTAAAGAGCTATTCACTGATGCTGATAGCTTTAGAGTGCGCTTTACCGATGCTAAATTAACTGCTGACGAGAAGTTACTGCTACTGGCTGGTGCAGTGTTTGTCGATATTTTATACACTGCTGACGAGAAGTTACTGCTACTGGCTGTTGCAGTGCCTGAGGCGTTCATAATCTTCCATGCCATTGAGTTTATGAAGTAGTTTGTGTCAGTAAATGACCAGACGTTTAGGGAGTGCGGTTTTACCCGTCGCCACTTCCTAGTCAGTTGAAACTGACTGAATAAAATATTGTTTTTGAGATGCTTTTAACCCGTTTCAACGGGTTTTAGCTTTCAGCCCGAAATTTATTGCAGGGCATTTATGGTGATTTGGACTTGTGTATACACGGTAGCTTTGCAAGGGGAGGGTTAGGGTGAGGTAAATTCTTTGCTAGAAATCTCCTTACTGGGATTTGCTGTAAGTTGATTAGCACTCTTTTGGATATCCAATACACGATAAATTCCTGTTTCTTGCTTTTTTCCCTTGAGCGCATATTTGCCCACAAACTCAGTCTCAAAATAATTTTCTAAACGTTGATGCGTTTCTTCACTGATTAAAATGTGATGTGGCCCACCATCCACCTCTTTATTAAAGCTTTCTAACCTAGCTGCAATATTCACCGCATCTCCTAAAACTGAATATTCCAAGCGCTCAGCACTACCCAAACTACCAGCAATCACAATCCCAGAGTTGATGCCAATACCTGTAGACACAGGAGGTAAGCCCTGTGAGACTCAGACCTTATTCATCTCGGCGAGTTTATGTGCGATCGCTAAAGCTGCATCGACTGCACATTGAGCATCACGAGTGCGCTCAGTCTCATTAGTATGCGGAATCGGCACACCAAAAAACGCCATCACCGCATTACCGATATATTTATCGACCATTCCACCATGCGCCAACACTTCATTTGCGATCGCGCCCAAATAATTGTTTAGCCAATTTAGTGTCTCTCCCGGAGCTTGAGCCTCCGCCGCCGTACTAAAATTCCGCATATCTGTAAACAAGACAGTCACATATACTTCTTGTCCCGTGATCCGACCTTCTTGCATAAATTGTTCACGATTTGTCTAAATAATATCAACTAACTCTTTGGAGACATGGCGCGAAAATAAGCCCATCAATACTTTGCGTTCTGATTGCTGAATCGCAAGCTGATAAGCCATAACTAGCACATTTGCCGAAACCAAACCCAACAGCGCTGGAAATAATGGTATCCACAGAGATTGACTAAAGGCAAAATAACCAGCCCACACCAAACCTCCAGTGAAGACAACTAAAAGTCCAATATTTTTGCCAGCATTAGGGATAAATGCTGCCATCGCACCACCAACGATCGCCCAAACTGCAATCCAGATACTTTCGAGGTCGCTGGTCCAAACCTGAATAAAACGGCGATCTTCGGGCTTGCGGGGTTAGTCTGTGGAGCGAACATAAGACCTGATAGAGATTTCTCTAAAGGGCTGTTGCTAAGAAGCAGAAAATCTAAGAAGTGATTCTTAGAATCTCAGTCGCTTCAGCGCTGAGAGCATGTCAATGCGGTTGCTGATAAGAAAAGAGTGCTATGTAGGTATCCAAAAAGCTGTGGCGCACGCCACAGCTTTTTGGGTTTTACAGCTATTCAAGTCCATTCTATCTACATCACTTCATATCCATACATCAGCGAAATAGCGGGATCTCGCAAAAAAAGAAGGAGGCGCTTTACGCCTCCTTCTTTTTTATGATTTATTTCCAGTTTTTAGCAACAATTTCAGCTAGATCGACAACCCGTTGGCTATAACCCCACTCGTTGTCATACCAAGCTATAACCTTAACCAAGTTGCCGCCCATAACCATGGTCAAAGAAGCATCAACGATCGAAGATGCATCAACTCCGCGATAATCGATCGAAACTAAAGGTAACTCGTTATACTCTAAGATACCTTTCATTGAACCTTCAGCCGCAACTCGAAATGCTTCGTTAACTTCTTGAGCGATCGTGTGTTTTTCAACTTCCACAACAAAGTCTACGACAGAGACGTTAGGGGTTGGTACGCGCAAAGCAATCCCATTCAGCTTGCCAGCGAGTTCAGGCAATACGAGAGCAACTGCCTTAGCTGCACCTGTAGAGGTCGGCACAATGCTCAAAGCCGCCGCTCTAGCACGACGCAAATCACGATGACTAGCATCAAGCAAGCGTTGGTCGCCAGTGTAACTATGGGTGGTGGTCATTACCCCTTTAACAATGCCAAAATTTTCTAAAATCACTTTAGCAACAGGAGCTAAGCAGTTAGTAGTACAGCTAGCATTACTGATGATGTGATGAATGTCGTGGTTGTAGTCTTGATCATTTACGCCAACTACAAATGTGCCATCTTCATTCTTACCAGGAGCGGTGATTAAAACTTTCTTTGCGCCTGCACCAATATGTCTGCTAGCGCCAACCTTATCAATAAATACGCCTGTAGACTCGATAACTAGATCGATACCCCAATCTTTCCAAGGCAAGTTGTCAGGATTGCGATCGGAGACGGTTTTAATGGTTTTGCCATTGACAGTAATTGTGGTGTCGTCGGCACTAACTTCGGCAGCAAATTTGCCCAGCATGGAGTCGTACTTGAGCAAGTGAGCGTTGGTACGGGGATCAGATGTATCGTTAAGTCCAACTAATTCTATGTTTGTGTCTGTGCGTCCAGCCCAGCATCTGAGAAAATTACGTCCGATACGTCCAAATCCGTTAATCGCTACCCTGATAGTCACTTCTTATCGCCCTATATAAATTTAATTTTTTAGCTTAATCTGATGCTTATGATACCGAAAAACCGTACCTAATTTATTCTCTGTTCAACCAAATTTTTGAATCTTTCTATAGCTGTGGTCAACTGTGTTAGGACATAAAATCCAAAAGAGAAAGGCGGCGCGGAGCGCCGCCTTTCTCTTTTGGATTTTGAGTTTGATACAGCGCTTTGCGCTTTTATAAAACCCAGAAAATTTGTTAAAAGTGCCGCAAAGCGGCACTTTTAACAAATTTTCTTTACTACTCAAAGCCTCAACAGGCTGTACCATTGGCGACAGCTCTAAAAGCGATAAAGGTAGGGGCAATTCATGAACTGCCCCTACCTTTATCGCTTTTAGATGAAATACGCATAGCGTATTTCATATTTTTACTGGCTAAACCGTGGTGGGGATTTTTGATTTAACAGTTGCAAAGCTAGGCACAACGATCGACTTGTCCTGTTTGGTTAAGCGATCGTATAGCTCTTTGGTGTTGGGGTAGTTAGCCGCAGGGAAAGTCTCAAAGCGGTTGTAAGGAACAACATCTTCACCAAAAGCATCAAGGAATTCAAGGCTGTTAACCATTTCGGTAACCATAGCCTTAATGCCACTGGTTGCCAAAATCTGATTGTATTTACGGATTTCAGCTTGATCGAGGGGCGCACGTCCGAGGAAGTGCTTTGTACCCAATTCGATCACCTTGGTGTTAGGGAATGGCGCGTAGAATTCTTTCATGTAAAGTTCGGATGTACCGATCGCTAAAATGAAATCCTTGACCGTGATTTCTTCGTTGAGCAGCTTGGATGTGTATTGGCTGAACTGTGAAGTTGCCACATAGGCATCCATATCACGCTCGAACACTTGACGATAAGCAGCTCTTACCAATGCACCTGTTTCCACAGGATCGGTAGTAGTGAGCTTGAAGATCTTGCGTTGTTCGCGCTTCTTATCTACACCTTGGTTAATGCGATCGCGAATTGATACAGACGAGCGATCTTCAGTAACTTGACCGAGTTCGACAAACTTAGGTGTAGTCTCAACCACAACCTTCGTGCCTTTCTCTTCGCCCAAGGTGCTGTTACGATTGTTGCGAAGTGAGACACCTGCGGGAGTGAGATAGCGCTCATAAGGAACAGTATCTTCGCCAAATGCTTGCTCGTATTCCTTGGTTCCAATCATCGCATCGACGATTGCGTAGAAGCCTTTCTTCGACGCAAGATCAAAGTAAGCATTCATTTCAGGGCGACCATAGGTAGGACGACCCAAAAGTTTACGATGGGTAAATTCGATCGCCTTGGTCACATAGAGCTTAGTCCAATAGCGATCTCGGAAAACTGGTGATTTAGCGAGAGTGCGAACAAACTCGCGTACTGAGATTTCACCATTTTCCAGCTTGCTTTCGGCAGCAGTTAGGCGCTGACCAGAATAGGGGATAAAGCCAATGATTTGTAGATAGATAGCACGAATTACGGCTTGAGTAGAGCTTTCCGAATTGGTAATGCTCAAGCCCTTGACCATCGACTTTTTACCTTTGCCAATCTTGACGTTATCGCGCAACGTTTGATCGAGCTTGAATACCTTCGGACTCATCGGATCGATCGAGCCAGTCGCTGATGGATTACTAAGTTGGTTAGTAATCCCAGCACCATTGCGAATCAGGATGCGACGGGTATCTTTGCCAAAAGGTGCAGGTGATGCGCTAGGGTTACGGGTTTCTTTGGGGAAAATCGCGCCAAACGTAATTTCTAGAGGATCGTTCCCAGCACCGTAAACATGCTGATCGGGTAATGGTTGCTCATAAGCCGCAAACAAAGTGATGAATTGAGGAATCTTGCGGAAAGGTGCAGAGTAATTGAACAAGTCAAACTGTGCGCCCCAGTTACGAGCAGTTTGGGCTTCTTGACCAAATCCACGTTGGTAAGGTACTGTCTCTTCGCCAAAGTAATCGCTGTACTCTCTGGAGTTAACTAGCGCATTGACGAGAGCAGCTAGCCCGCCTTTAGAGACGATCGCAAAATAAGCAGCAACTTCTTCACGGCTTTCGGGTGAGCGTCCGAGAAAATGCTTGAAAGCTAGCTCGACGGCGCGGGAGTTGATGAAAGGCAAGAAAAATTGATCGCGATACAAAGGCGACAAACCTAAGCGGCGCACAAATTCACGCACCGAAATTTCACCATTCTTAACCTTAGAGTCAAGGTCAGAGACACTTTGGCTATAAGCACGGGTGATATCGCGCTCAAAAACTTGACGGTAAGCAGCCTTAACCACATCATTTTTTTCAGTGCCAGTCATTCCCGCCTTCATCACAAACTTCTGACGGCGTTCGGCAGTGTTGAAGTAATTTTGAGGCAGTTCCAAGCCTTGTAAATCAGTCGAGTTGCGCTGACGCACTTTAGGTGATGGTGTCGCCGCCTTAAATTCTGCGATCGCAATATCCATGTACTGCTTGATGATTTCGATCGCCACAGGATCGTTCAAGAAATAACTCGCCGCTGCCTGCTTCATGGTTTGCAAAGCAACAATAGTTGCCTCAGTCGAGCAAGCTGCTTCGATGATTTCACGTAGACCACGCACGTTCTGAGCAAGGATATTAGGATCGCCAGCCACAATCGCATAGGTGGCATAACGCAAGAACCATGACAAGTCGCGTAAGGACTTCTTCATGCGGTCTGCGCCATAACGGGAAATGTTAATGGGGCGGAAATTAGCAGGAGGCGCATCAACGACACCAGTAATTCCTGTATTGGCAAAGAAACTCTTGATTGTGCCTAAAAAGCCACCTTCGCTTGCTTCAGTGTAAATAGTTGTACCGAGTTCCATGCCGCGCTTGACATTAACTAAGATACCAGCACGATCTACTTCAAGCTCTTCAGCATCCTTGGGCTTTTCCAAAAATGCCATTGCTGAACCACCCGTAAAAATACGGCTAGCAGCTTTGGATACGATGTTCTCTGAGTTTTTTGTCAGAATCGACGCAATTTCGATGCGCTTTAGTCCAGATTGAAAGTACGTGGACAAATCATCGAGTTCGCTACGAGTCGCAAAGCGATCTTGTTGCTCTATCTGGGAAATTGTGGAAGTTATAGCGGTCTGATATAGACGAGGGCGGGCATTTACTGCACCACTTGACGCTGTTACGCTCATGTGTCTGCCTGTTAGCTTTTAAAGGGTAATGTAAAAAGTCGAAATAATAACTACCCAGTATAGGGTTTTCCAACTTAAATATCTAACTCTATCTCATCAGAAAATGCTGCATTTACAGGTATTTCAAGCAAAAACTAACGATAAGTTTTGTAAAGCAAGTACCGTGAAATATAGAGATCAGATTTTTTGGTGTCGCGGCGGAGCCGCGCCACCAAAAATCTGATCCCAAAACCCTAATTGCGATCGCCCTAATCGCCATATTAGATTTTGTTAAGCTAGATCTGATTCAGTCGCTTAAATATAATTGTCAAACAACCAAGCTCATCAAGACATACAACGTTAACCCTCATAAATCCCATGATTGCTACCCCGCAGACTAAACCCACCCAAGTCGAAGTTAATACATCATTAACTGATCAACCCAGACCACTATCTGAAAATCGCATTTTGTTGCATGGAGTTAGCTGGGAAACTTTTGAGCGTTTACTTGCCGACATTGGCGATCGGCGTAAAACACTATTCCATTACATTAACGGTACTTTAGAAATTATGTCTCCTCTCTCACTTCACGAAGGTAGTAACCGATTTATTGAGGCTTTACTCGGTGTATTTGTTGATGAATTAGGGATAGATATGAGACGACTAGGATCGCTGCTAATGAAGATACCAGAGCTAAAGATAGGGGGAGAACCTGACTCTTGCTATTACGTTAAAAATGAGGTGGTGATCCGAGAGAAAGAAAATGTTATCGTCGGACAAGATCCTCCACCAGATCTGATTTTGGAAGTAGATATTACTAGTCCAAGCGATCGCCGTTTACCGATTTATGCTCTATTGGGTGTGCCTGAAGTGTGGCGCTACGATGGCTATAGTTTAGAGTTTTTAGCTTTGCAAAATGAGGAATATGTTCCTATAGAAAATAGTTTGTCATCTCCGACTCTACCCGCAGAGATCATTGTGGAATATGTGCAGAAGCGATTGATTTTAGGTGAGAGTAAAACTTTAAAGGAATTTCGCGCATGGGTGAGGGCAAATTATTCACAGCCAGAGGAAGTTTGATTTTGAGTGCGATCGCTTGTCTACAAGGACAAATTAACTGTTATAGCGGTTTTCAGTTGAGTGTGGGACAAAAATGTAGGGACAATTCATGAATTGCCCCTACATTTTTTGTTTTTTCCGTGCGGTGGTCATTTGAAAACCGCTATAACTGTTAACTGTTATGTTAGATTGTTTACTACAAGCGTAGAAGAACACAATTGATAAAAGATTTAGAATAGACATATGAAGTTTTTTATCCCTGCATCAAAATCTCTAGAACAAGAACAGGAAGTTTATGAAGGAATCAAGACTTTTCTTGGCGCAAATCTTGGCGCAAAGTTTTCAGAGCGCAGAGTGCGTATTCTTCAATGGAAACATGATGGTAAACAACATGAAGCCGAGGTTGGGAAAGTAACCTCATTCAATAGCGAGATAGTGATTGCCATACTCTACGAAAATGAGCGCAAGCTATATCATGTATGTACGCCAAACCGTGGAGTATTAAGGGGTGGATCAATTCTTGCAGGCGAATGGTCTGTATCTGGAAATATCGATTTTGATCCTGATTGAATTCACTTGAGTCTAACCCAATCGTCTATTTTGCTGAGGCGTACTCATGATTATGGGGCAATCGCCGATCTTGTAAAATACTTTAATATTCATTGGAATAGTTTTTATGCTTCAAAGACTCTATGTTCATAACTTCAGATGCTTGGAGAATTTTGAACTAAATCTAAAAGATTTGCCATCCTCACTTTTAATTGGCAAAAATGGCACAGGTAAATCAACGATCGCTTTTGTGTTAGAAGTACTACAAAGCATAGGTCGAGGCATCAATAGAGTTAGTCAACTCATACAGGTTAAGGACTTTAATAGTGGTAAATCTGGTGCTCCAACTCGCTTTGAGATAGAAGTATTACTTAAAGAACAATTATATAAGTACATCCTTGCGCTAGAATTATCGCCAGAAGATTTTAGGGGGATTCGCATATTTGAAGAACAATTAATAGTTACAGGAAATTCAATTTATTCGCGTGAAGCAGCCCAAGTCACGCTTTACGGAAAGAATCGCCACTTCCAGAAATCGTCTAAAGGAATTCGGAAAGCCGCTCACCTTTTGATGACCTCAGAGTTTCAAGTAGATTGGAATCTTGTTGCTCTTCCATTAATACAAGAACTTTCAGAAACCGATCCGATCCGTATTTTCAAGAATTGGCTATCGCACATGATTATCTTAGCGCCGATCCCAAGCTTGATGACAGGAGAATCTAGTGGTGAGACGTTAGAACCAAAACGGGATGGATCAAATTTTGGTGAATGGTTCTCTGGTTTACTTAGGCGCTATCCTGCCGCCTATACGCAGATTGACAGATACCTTCGCGAAGTTATGCCTGATATTCAGGACATCCAGAATGAACCGATTGGCAAAGATGCAAAAAGCATGATTGTTCAGTTTGAAGCCAATAATCAAACGTT